>JAZRBX010000299.1:0-2185 GCA_045635285.1 Victivallaceae bacterium | reverse complement strand
AGGATCAGCCATTCGCCGTCTTTTTCCCAGACGGGATAAACGGCCCATGTTTTGATACCGAATTTGGTAACATCGCCCATAGGCGGATAGAACCACTGTGCACGGACTTCATTGATCGGCGGTTTGCCGTCAGCTTCGGTCCAGAAGCGGACATTTGCATCTTTAAGCGGAGTTTTGATTCTCCAATTTGCCTGTGCGGGAGAGGCGGGGAAAGGATTTTTTACCGGGCGGATTTTTCTGAAACCTTCCGGGAGTTTGTCAACAATAGTCCAATCGGTCAGATTTTTGCTGTAAGAGAAGTGATATTTTTTGTCTTTGCCGCTGCGGAGAGCGTCGAAGAAACTGACAACGAAAGTGCCGTCATCCTGAAAGTCAAGGCAATATGAACCGCGTGATTGCTGCAAACCGCGTTCAGGAGCAAGGGTTCTGGTAGCCTGATAAGTTTTGGCTTCACTGCTGTTGACGGCGACTCCGCTGCGGAGAGCGAAGTGGAAATCGTCAATCGGGAAAATCTTCATGCCGGAAACATTGACAGGTTCGGCAGGAAGTTCCATTTTGTCCTGGCGGTCAACACGGAGCATACGGGGGAGAACACCTTTGACATTGCTGTCTTTTTTGGCGGCCTTCAAATTGAAAATGAATCTGCCGTTGCCGATTTCAAGCAGGTCGAATGAGAATTTATTATTACCGTTTTTGATAACAACATTGCCCTCTTTGACGACTTTTTTACTTTTTTCTTCGGTGAGGGTGTAAACTGCTTCAAACTCTTTAATGTCTTTGGCGACAAGATTGAGTTCTGCGACAGTTTCATCACGGTAAACAGACAGAGGGAAATCACCTTTGAGGATATTCAACAGGGAAACTGCTCCCTGAACACTGCTGTCGGATGAGAAAACTTCGATTTCTCGGATACATGAAGCGCGTTTGGCAAGAGGCACAGTTGCACCGCTTGCGCGTTTGCCGGTGTCGCCGGATTCGGTAACGGTAATGCGGACAGACTCTGCTTTGGTAGAGGGGAAAGCGTGCAGATAATAATGTTCATTGCCGCTGTTTTTACCGCTTTTAAGGAAATTCGGCATTCTTTTGCCTTCGCCTACAACATGCCAGTAACCGTTGTTATAAACTTCAAGCTTATAAGAACTTATACCGATGTCGCCGGAGGCATTGCCTGCGACTTTGGGCTGTCCGGGATAAATACGGATCAGATTGACCATAGAGGGCTGTGCAAGTTTGATAACAGCAGTTGCGGGAGTGCCGGTAAATGTGACGCTGTCGGCATCACCGAGTTTGCCGTCGATAAGTTTTCCGCTGCCGGCAACAGCTGATTTATCTGCATTGAACCCCTCGACAGTTGCACCGTTGAGAGAAGATGCCAGATTTACACGGTTAAAATCAAATGACATATTCTGCGGCATAAATGCGATGTCATCAATATACATGGGACCGTCAATTTTGCAGGGAGCAGGAACAATGGAAAGTGAATACAAACCGCCATTGGCAAGTTCCGCAGAAGACACAGTACCGATCGAAGTTTCCTTGCCGCCGGCAATATACAGAACTTCGGTTTCTTCTTTACCGATATTGAAGCGGATTTTGCCCCAGAAATCGGCAGGCATTACATGAGTAGTATTGGTATAACCTTTGGTTTTGATATCATAAAGCCCCATTTTACCGTTGGGACGGACAAAAAGGACAACGCCATGCTCATGCTTTGTTTTGCCGGCTGTGAAAATTGAAGCAGAAAATGATGTATTTTCTGTGCGTTTAACCATAAATTCCAAAACAGCAGGAACCGGAATCGCTTTAGCTGCGACCACGCTCAAGGGGAGCTGGGCTTTTGCCTGACGGGCAATGCGGACGGAATATTTGCCGCTGTATGCATCAGCATCGGTTACTTTTACAGCATTTTCATTCTTGAAAACGCCGATTGAACCTAAATGAGTATTTCTCATCAACGTGTATCCGTTGGGAGAAAATTTTTCAAAATTGTTACTGTCTTCAAAGTCATAGTAACTGTACGGCACATTTGCAAACAGTACGGCACTGAGCATAAATAATGCTCCGAACAAAAGTTTTTTCATATTACCTCCTTTGGTTGATTGTAATTTATTTGGTTATTTTGATATTATCGATTCTTCCGGAGAAAGAAGTACCTTTGGCGCCTCTGCCGAAAGTTACCTGGGAG
>JAZRBX010000298.1:0-6366 GCA_045635285.1 Victivallaceae bacterium | reverse complement strand
TTATTATACCCTATTCATATTTGCGGGGAGATTGATTGCGTCCCACGCCGTTCCAAGTGCTTTTCAGTGCAAAAGGATGAAGCAAACATTCCGCCGAAAAATTGCCAGACATCACGCACCGGCGTAACAAAATGCAGACGGACCTCCCCTCGCAATGAAGGTAAATGTTTTTTTGAAACTGTTTGATAATATCAAAGTGCAGTTTCTGAATTATTGACGATCACACCGTTTTCGAGAGTGAAAATATTTTCAGCAAGAGATGCAACAGTATTGCTGTGAGTGATCATTACGATCGTACATTTTTCTTTGTGATGAAGTTCTTTGAAAAGTTCAAGGATCGCTTCACCGTTTTTCCTGTCAAGGTTGCCTGTCGGTTCATCGGCAAGCAGCAATTCGGGGGAATTGAGCAATGCACGGGCAATGGCGGCACGCTGCTGTTCTCCGCCAGACATTTCAGACGGACGGTGTTTCAAACGGTCGGCAAGTCCGACTTCAGAGAGAAGCTGCACTGCTTTTTCATTGGCAATTTTCTTTGACATCCCGTTCAGCATACCATGAAGCATAACATTTTCAAGAATATTCAATTCGGGAAGCAGCTGGTATGACTGAAAAACAAAACCGATTTTTTCAGCACGGAAAAAACTGCTTTCACGGCGGCTCATATCAGAATATTTGCGGCCGTTGAAAATTATTTCGCCGCTGCTCGGCGTTTCAAGAGTACCAAGCATATTGAGCAGAGTGGTTTTGCCGCTGCCGGAAGCGCCGAGTATGGCATTCCATGAACCTTTGAAAAGCTGCAGATTTACATCCTGCAGAACCGGCACAGAACTTTTGCCGAGAGCATAAGATTTGGCGACATGGGAACATTCAAGCAGAATCATTTTTTCATCATTCATAACGCAAAGCCTTTGCCGGATCAAGTTTTGCCGCGCGCAGAGCAGGTATTACCGCACCGAGTGTGCAGAGCAATATTGCGGCGACACAAATCAAAGCAACATCAGAAGCAATTATTTTGGCAGGAAGTCCGTCAAAATAATAAAACTCTTTCGGAAAAAGGTCCTGCCCGGTCAATCTGGAAGTTATATCCAGAATGTCGTTGCGGAAGTACAACACCAGAAAGCCCAGCGCCGTTCCGCAAATCGTTCCCAAAAGACCGACAAACATCCCCTGATAAACAAAAATACGCATACATGCACCACCGGTAGCTCCGAGAGCTTTCAGAATACCGATTTCTTTGGTTTTTTTGTAAACCGATGTTATCAAAGTATTGGTAATGCTGAATGCAGCAACAAGCACGATGAATATAAGCAGGAAAAACATCATCCGTTTTTCAACAGCAAGCACTCCGAGCAGAGCCGAATTCATCTCCTGCCAGCTGAAAGCACGCATATTCTCCCTCTTCAAATCTCTGTTCAATGCAGCAATTTCCGGCTGAATATTGTAGGGATCAGGGAAATAACCGTAAATAGCCGTCGCCGATCCCATGCGGAGTTCAAAAAGTTTCGCCGCATCATCAATCGGAATAAATACCACACTGCGGTCAAAATCCGACTTATTGAAAGAATATATCGCTTTGATCGTAAATTCCGACGGCAGATAAACAGGGCTGTTCTCATTGAGTTCAACTTTGCCTGAATCGGATATTTTTACCATATTGGTAAGTTTGCGGGGCGAATGAAGCAGAATTTTATCTCCGATACCTACCAGCCAACGGTAAGCCATATCACTGCTGATAGCTATTTCACCTTTGTTAAGTTCAAAAGTTCCCTCTTTGACAACATTTTCAAGATCAACTGCACCTACGAGGTCGGCACTTTCAACCCCCATAACATAAATCGACGGTTCCAGACGGCGGTCGAACTGCATCAATGCAGGAGCATTTATCACAGGAAAAGCTCTGCCGCCGAGTTTTTCAATTTTTTCAACATATTTGTAAGGATTGCGGAAAGAATAATACTGCACACTTCTGATCTGCACATGAGCCTGCGTATCAAGTATTTTCTCCTTCATCAGATCGGTAAAGCCCGTCATTACCGCAAGCACGATCATCAACACCGCAACCCCCAGAGCCACACCGATAATGGAAATAACGGTTATAACTCCTACTGCATTGCGCTCCGGCTTCAAATAACGCAGGGCAAGAAAAAATTCTGCTCTTTTCAACATTTTTCACTCCTCAAAAAAATTCAGAGATTTCATCAACTGCATACTTGGGAACCGTCAGTTGATTTTTGTCATCAAGATAATAACTCTGGTTGTCATTGAGAGAAATATTCTCATACTTCGGCTCTTCAGCAGGATAACCGACTGCCACAACAGCATAAACTGTACGATCATTGCCAAGTTTCAGCAGATCTTTAACTTCATCATTTTTGAAACTGCCAAGCCAGCAACAGCCAAGTCCGAGGTCGCATGCCTGCAATTCCATACTCATTACTGCCGCCCCGACATCAAGTTTTGCAAAAGCGGCATCTTTTTCCTGCGGGCCGTGAACAACAATAAACCAATCTGGAGAAGTTTCACCCCAGACAGGAGTACGGTGCGGACGAACCATTGCCCCCCACATCGTACCGTCAAAAATCTTTTTAAGCAAACTTTTTTCATTGACGGCGGCGTAGCGCAAAATCTGCTTATTCATGGCACATGAACTCAATCTTGCACTGTTCAAAATGGCAATAATTTTTTCCTTTTCAACTTTTTTCTGCTGATAAAGTCTGACAGTACGCCTTTTCTCCAAAATTTCACTGAACTGCATATTTTCTCCTTTTCAGGCGATTCTGTCCCCCGCAATACCGGAAATACGCAAAAAATCTGCAATCACCAAAGCACACATCGCTTCAGCAACAGGAACAATTCTCGGCACCAGACAGGGATCATGGCGACCGCGAATCGCCACATCAGTATTTTCATTATTCAAATTGACACTCTGCTGTATCTGTGATATTGAAGGCGTCGGCTTAACGGCACAACGGATGATTATCGTATTGCCATTGGAAATACCGCCGACGATACCGCCTGCATGATTACTGACAAAACCATCGGAACGCATGGCATCATTATTTTCGCTTGCTTTTCTGCATGCGACCTCAAACCCGTCGCCGATTTCCACACCTTTGACACCGCCCACGGACATCAGGGCTTTGACAAGTTCAGCATCAAGTTTATCAAAACAGGGATTTCCAAGCCCCGCAGGAACATTATAAATACGGCATTCAACCACGCCGCCGATACTGTCATGACTTTCTGCGGCGTTCAAAATTTCCTTCTCCATGGCAGAAGCCTGATCCGGATCTGCGGCACGAACGGGATTTTTTTCAATAAAGTCAACATCAAATTTTTCACCGCTTACATTGCCGACGGATTTGGCAAAAGCAACCACGGAAATACCGAAATGTTCCAGCAGTTTTTTAGCAACTGCCCCGGCGGCAACTCTGCCGATAGTTTCTCTGCCTGAACTTCTGCCGCCGCCACGATAATCACGGATACCGTATTTCATCCAATAAGTGTAATCCGCATGTCCGGGACGGAAAATATCTTTGATATTGGAATAATCTGAAGAATGCTGATCGCTGTTGCGGACGATCAAGGCGATGGGAGTCCCGGTAGTTTTCCCCTCAAAAATGCCGGAAAGGATTTCAACTTTGTCTGCCTCGTTTCTGGCAGTTGTAACTTTTGACTGCCCCGGACGGCGGCGGTCAAGTTCGATTTGGATATCACTTTCAGAAAGTTCAATTCCGGCAACCATTCCGTCAACTACTGCACCGACAGCCACACCATGGGATTCTCCGAAAGCAGCGACCTGAAAGATTTTCCCGAAAATATTTCCGCTCATTACAGCAAATATCCTTCCAATTTCTCACTCAACAATGCGGCACATTCATTTATATCCAGATTGCCGACATCGACTTTCATATCGGCGTTGCCTGAATAAAATTCGATGCGTTTGGAGGACATTTCCGCAAAAACTTTCTCCGGATCACTCTCCTCCTGCAAATATGCAGGAACTCCATTGGCAATGACACGCTCCCATGCGTTCTCAATATCAACATTGATAAAGACTACAAAACCGAGCTGCTTAAGCATTTCCGCACTTACGCCCGGATTGTCAGCGACGCCGCCGCCGACAGAGATGACACGGGATTGATCGTCCTCATTGGTACTTTCGATAAGCTGTTTGATCGCTTCAGTTTCGAGCTGACGGAAAGCATCACGCCCGACTTTGCAGAAAATTTCACGGCAGGAAAGTTTTTCGCCGTTGAGAAGCATATAATTCGTTTCTATAAGTTCATCGGAATCAACAAAAAGCAAATCATGCTCCTCTGCGAGCAATGCGCCGATCGAACTTTTACCGGCATGTTTTATACCAACTAAAACTATATTCATAATATGGAATCCGGTCTTATGATTTCCGTACCTATACCCTTATCGGTAAAAATTTCGAGCAGCAGTGAATGAAGCATTCTGCCGTCGATCATGTGAACTTTATTGACACCGGCATTGAGTGCTTCGATGCTGCTTTTGATTTTAGGCAGCATACCGCCGGAAAGGACCTTATCTTTGATAAGTCCGTCGACTTCGGTGGTGCAGATAGTCTGAATGACACTGCTTTCATCAGAAGGATCACGCATGATACCGGGAACATCACTCAAAAAGACAAGTTTGCGTGAACGGATGGCCTGTGCAACTTTGCAGGCGGCGACATCAGCATTGATATTATAAATCTGACCATCTTCACCGACACCGAGCGGAGTAATGACAGGAACTTTGCCGTCATTGATAATATCCATGATCTTGTCGGTATTGACTTTGACGATTTCTCCGACAAAACCGATTGACTTTTTCTCGCCGGTTACAGGATCGACGGAAAAAGTGCGGACTGCGGTAAAAATTTCTTTACCGCTCAAAGAAACTGTTTTGCCGCCGGCATTATTGGCAAGTACAACCAAATCACGATTGACCTCATGCAGAACTTTGTCAACGACTTTGATAGTTCTTTCGCAGGTATTGCGGAGACCGTTGACAAATTCGACGGGAATATCCTGTTTTTTAAGTTCAGCGGAGATCGCTTTGCCGCCGCCGTGAACGACTACGGGAGAAAAACCGATGCACTCCATAAGCACAATATCGCGCATGGTGCTTTTGACCAATTCGGGGTCCTCCATGGAGCTGCCGCCGAATTTAATGACCATCAATGCTTTACGAAATTTCTGAATGTAGGGCAGAGCTTCGCACAGAATGGATGCTTTGTTGATAGTTTCTTCAAATTTCATTTTCTTTCCCGTATATTTTAGATTTACCATTTGATCAGCAATGCGGCCCATGTCAGACCGCCGCCGAAAGATGTAAGCAGAAGATAATCTCCGCGCTCAACAGCACCGGAAGATTCGATCTCATCCAGACAAAGTCCGATGGAAGCGGCGGAAGTATTGCCGTAACGGTGAACAT
This sequence comes from Victivallaceae bacterium, assembly GCA_045635285.1. GTDB lineage: Bacteria > Verrucomicrobiota > Lentisphaeria > Victivallales > Victivallaceae > RGIG5270. Next base: position 921 of record JAZRBX010000298.1, on the reverse strand, counting down.
TGCGGTAAATCGCTTCATCTTTGACTTCCAGACGCTGTGCCACCGCATCAATAATGCGGCAGTTTGCCTGATGAGGAATAACATATCTCAAATCAGAAGCAGGAACTCCTGATTGGGCGAGAACATTTTTAGCAGAACCGACCATGGCTCCGACAGCAAGTTTGAAAACCTCTTTGCCTTCCATGTAAATACAATTCATACCTTCAGCAATGGTTTCTGCAGTATCGGGCATGCGGCTGCCGCCGGAACGGCGTTTAAGAACTTCGCTGTAATTTCCGTCAGCATGAAGATCGGAAGCAACGATGCAGTCATAATCAACTGAATCATCTTTGCCGATGACCACGGCACCGGCACCGTCGCCGAAAAGCACGCAGGTATTGCGGTCGGTCCAATTGGTTATGCTTGAAAGTTTTTCAGCACCGATAACGAGAGCGTTTTTGTATTTATCGCGTGCCTTGAGCATGGAAAAAGCAGTTTCCAGAGAATAAAGCAGACCGGAACATGCCGCAACAAGGTCAAAGCAGAGAGCATTAGATGCTCCGAGATTTCTCTGAACGACGCAGGATGTACTCGGAAATGAATGATCCGGAGTAACTGTGGCAATAACAATAAGATCAAGTTCCTCTGCACTGATATTGGCTCTGGCAAGAGCTTTTCTGGCAGCGGCAGTGGCTAGATCACTGGTTGCCTGTTCTGCAGCGGCGATATGTCTTTCCTGAATACCTGTACGGGTACGGATCCACTCATCACTGGTTTCGACTATTTTTTCGAGATCGGCGTTAGTCAATATTTTTTCCGGGACGTAAGAACCTGTCCCTTTGATAATTATACCCATTATTCTGTATGCTGTTCTGAATTTTTCTGTTGAGCTTCTCTCTCCTCAAGCAGTTTATGTAATTGAGCGATTTTTTCAACGATTTT
>JAZRBX010000297.1:0-5563 GCA_045635285.1 Victivallaceae bacterium | reverse complement strand
GCTGATTCCAAATATAAATTTATTCTCGGTGCATTTGATCGGGAAAACAAAAAAGAATTTTGTTGAAAATGAATGAATATATTTTGAAAAATGAAGATTTCCGCATTCGGGATCCTTTTATTATGGCGGACCGTGAGCGTCAGGAGTATTATCTGATCGCATCCTGCAATACTTTGGGGGATGGTGAAGATCTCTGCGGTTTTATGGTTTACCGCAGTTGTGATTTGGAGCAATGGACAGCCCCTAAACGGGTTTTCAGACGTGATAAAGGTGAGTTGGCAGATACCAAAGAGTATTGGGCGCCTGAAATTTTTTCTTATGACGGCAGATATTATGTTTTTATTACGATAAACAGAGAAAACGGTTATCGCGGAACATACAGTTTTGTTTCTGATACTCCCGATGGCGAATATAAACTCAATTCAAAAGAGTCGCTTACTCCGCCGCATTGGGCATGTCTGGACGGAACTTTGTACATTGAGGACGGCAAACCTTATATTGTTTTCTGTCACGAATGGCTGCAGGTCTGCAACGGTACGATCTGTTATGTCGAATTGAGCAGAGATCTCAAAAAAGCCGTCGGCAATCCGAAATTGCTTTTTTCCGCCACAGATGCACCGTGGGTGCGTCCGCTGAAAACTCCGCCAAAAAAACTTGATTTCCCGTGTTATGTTACTGACGGTCCCTGTTTTTTCAAAAGCAAAATAACCGGACGCCTTTTTATGTTCTGGTCAAGTTTCGGAGATAATGGATACACTCTCGGTCTGGCAGAAAGTAAAAACGGCAGACTTGACGGAGAATGGTTCCAGCACGAGAAACCGTTTATGGCGGAAAATGGCGGACATTGCGGATTATTCTATGACTTTGAAGGAATATTGCGTATGTCATTGCATCAGCCGAATACCAGACCTGATGAACACATGCGTATAATCTCCATAGTCGAAGACGAAAACGGTATTCCCTATCCGCTGGTGTAATCATGCTCAAACTGTGTGCTGAACGCAGTTAATCAAGATTATTTGCAGGGAAGATTGTATTTGCGGAAAATTTCTTTTGCATTATCAGGTACAGAGCCGTCGAACTGCGGTAATTCCGGCGGTATCGGCAGATTGGCTTTACGCAATTTGCTGACGGCGGCGGCGTGATACGGCAGAAGTTCCACATACTGCAAATTTTTAATATTTCCGGAGAGAAATTCTGCGGCGGTGACCAGTTCTGTTTCATCATCGTTCAAATTCGGCACAAGCACGATACGGATGACATAAGGTTTCCCGGAATTTTGCAGCAATCGGATGTTATTCAAAATAATTTGATTATCGAGCAGAGTAAGTTTTTTATGCAAATCCTTGCTCATACATTTTATATCCTGGAAAATGAAATCGCTGAAATCCAGCATTTTTTGATAATTTTTCTCACTCGCATATCCCGATGTTTCAACTGCAATATGCAAATCGCCGAGCGCATGAGCAAGTTCCGCCGCAAAATCTGTCTGCGACAAAACTTCACCACCGGAAAAAGTTACGCCGCCTCCTGAATTTATGAGGATATCTCTGTCTTTGAGAATACGCTCCGAAGCCTTTTCAACAGTATAAATTTCTCCGCATTGAGTGCCGTTGACATTCTCAACCCCGAAAGAACGCAATTCCGGATTGTGGCACCAAAGACAGCGGAGCGGACAACCTTTGAAAAATACGGTCGTCCTGACTCCGGGGCCGTCATGCAGACAAAATTCTCTTATTTCTGAAATTATGCCGGTCAATTTGCTCATGCAAAAACCATTTCACTACGGCGGATAATGTGATCCTGATAAACTTTGTCCAATTCCACAAATCTGCCGCTCCACCCCCAAACACGAACAATCAAATTGGCATAGCGTTCAGGATGCACCTGTGCATCACGCAAAACTGCACTGTTGAGCGTATTCAATTGGAGCTGGTGTCCTCCGCGACGGATAAATTCTGCGATCATGGCGGCAACTTTCATCTCCGCATCATCAGCGGTAAATACACTGTCATGCAATTCAATGGTCAGAGGTCCTCCGTTGCAGACTTTGCCCATATCAGGAGCAGCAAAATCTCTGACTACTGTCAAAGGACCCGCCAGAGGAATATCCAATGATGGAGCATAATTGGCCGAGAAAGGTTCTCCTTTGAGCCTGCCGTCAGGTGTAGCTGAAAGATTTTCGCTGTGCCAGATGTAATACATGGCACTGCCGGTGCCGGGACGGACGATGCCGCCCTGAATATTTTTCAAACCGTCCCATGCATTTGACCAGGCATCTGTCAGGAAGCAAAGGTTTTTGACTGCTTTTTCAGAATTTACAGTACCGAGCTTGGATGTATTTTCCCGAACAAATTTGAGAAGTTCAGGATAATTTTCAAAGTTATCTTCAAGGACATTGCAAAATTCCGCAAGAGTAAGTTTTTTGTCTTCAAAAACCAATTTCTCGACTGCACTCAAAGAGTCGGCACTGACCGCAATACCTGAACAGTGCATACCCCAGTTGTGATATTTGCCTGCCTGGGTGATGTTTTGTGCTTTTTCAATGGAAATCGGGTTGATTACCGAGGTAAACGGCAGAATATGATAGTTTATATTCTCATATTTTTTGAGCAGTGAAACAGCCTTGCTGCGGAGAGCGGTCTGAATTTCAGAGCAAAAAGTTTCAAAATCCTGTGCTTCTGATTTTTTCATGGTGTCAAGCAGAACTTCCGGCATGGAAACGGCATCGAGATTGACCAGTTCGTGAGCGACGCCGGGGATGAGAAATTCCCAGCAGGCGGCGCAGGAATAGTTGCGTGCGTCTTCGAGAGAATAACCCCATTTGACGAGGGCGGGGATGACTACATCATCGTTTGAATACTGCGGAAAACCGAGTCCGGCACGGGTGAGTTTACTGCCGAGAGCGATGCGTTCAATGGGAGTTTTGCTGTTGACACGGAAATTGATTTTCGGGTCGATGAGTTTGAGTTCGCAGGAGGCGAGGAGGATTTTTTCGCTCAAATCGTTCCAGACATCATTGCCGTCGGCATCACAGCCGCCGACCATCAGCGACTGACCGTTGTCGCCCTGCTGAACTCCGATGTAGAAATCGCTGTCGATATTGAAAGTCAGGAAAAATTCTTCCAGAAGTTCAAAGGCTTCATCTTCACTTATAATGCCGCTTTCAATATCTTTTTTGTAATAGGGATAGAGCATGACGTCAAGTCTGCCGACGCCCATATGATATGCTCCTTCGCACCACAAAGTATAGTGGAGAATACGGAAAAGCTGCAGTGATTGTTCAAAAGTCTGCGGAGCATCGGAAAGAACTGCTTTCAAATTTGCTGCACATTCAGTCATTTCCTGTTTTTCCGCTTCGGCAATATAGCGTTTGATAAGATCGCTCAAAGCATCAATTGAAATCAAAGCTCCCTGCAAAAATGTTTTGCCGTCTTCATCTGCACTTGCCATGCGGTCGGCGATTTTCTTGCGGAAAGCACCGAGTCCGATTGAAATTACCGACATGAAATCGGGAGTGAAGTTGAAAGGAACTCCTCTTTCAGAATAGGAATATCTGCCCAGAGCGTCCTGTGATTCTGCTTTTGTGTAGCGTTCAGGCATATTGGTAACTGTACGCACAAAAGCGATACGGCTCTGCGGTATGAAAACCGGAGTTTCGGCTTTCAGAAGTTCTGAAAGTGCAGTTGCGGCACGGAGAGCCGGAGCGGTTTTTTCTGCGGCGAATTTTTCAGCCAGATCCCATTCGACGGTACGGCGGAATTTGTGATGTTCTTTGTTGAAGATAAAGTCACGCAGGTTTTTGATTCTTTCGTTCATTTTTGAACCTCCTTGATACGGAACATGTTCCATGAATAGGGTTTGAGTTTCGCTTTGAGTATATTATTTTTGATATTGTATTTTTCGGGGGAGATGTCTTGAGGAAAGACAAGTTCTTTTTCCGCACTGTTTTTGGCATTGAGGTCATCGTGATGGATTTCTGTGGCGGAAATTATATTTTCTGCTTCAAAATTTTCCATGCGGAGTTCAAAATCCATTTCTTCCTCACTGCGGTTGACCGCAAAAACCGTTATCTCATGTTTTTCCTGATTGTAAACGGCACAGGCACGGAGATATTTCGCATTGACCTTGAAGCCGAAGTCGGTTTCATAACTTGGAGAATCGATCACGGATTTCAGAACTGTACCCCTGCCGTATTTTGAACAGGCGGCAAGCGGATGGTAAATCGTCTGCTTCCAAACTTTGCCGCCGGTAACGGTCATAATGGGAGCAATGATATTGACTGTTTGGGCAATACAGCCCATTTTTACACGGTCGGCATGTTCGAGCATACTTATAAGCGCACATCCGTTGACCAGAACATCGCTCATATCATAAATTTCTTCATTGAACGGCTGACCGCATTGCCATTTTTCACTGTTGGCTGAATTTTTTATACCTCTGTACCAGACGTTCCATTCATCGAGGGCGAGGAACATGGTTTTGTCGGATTTTTTCTGTGCTTTGACGGCGTCGCAGCAGGCAATAACTCCGTCGAGCAGGTAGTCGAGTTTTTCCGCAGAAGCAAGAAAATTCGGCATGTCCTGCGCACGGTTGTTGAAGTAGGCATGGACGCTGATGAAATCGACATCATTGTAAACATGTTCGAGTATTTCATAATCCCATTTGCCGAATGTCGGCATGAAAATACCGCATGAACCGCATGCACAAAGAGAGATGGACGGATCGGCTTTTTTCATCATTTTGGCAGTTTCGTGGGCGACTCTGCCGTATTCCTGTGCGGTCATGTGTCCTGCCTGCCATTCGCCGTCGACCTCATTGCCGAGGGACCAGTATTTGATATTGTAAGGTTCTTCCGCACCGTTTTTGCGGCGCAGATCGCTCCAGTAACTGCCTTTGGGGAAGTTGCAGTATTCGACGAGTTCCTGTGCGGATTTGGGAGTATTGGTTGAGATATTTACCGCATAAAAAGGTTCGGTATTTGCTTTGCAGCACCATTTCATAAATTCGTCGATACCGATGATGTTCGGTTCCAGCGATTGCCATTCATAATCAAGTTTGACGGGGCGGTTTTCTCGTGGGCCTATACCGTCTTTCCAGTTGTAATTTGAAACGAAATTGCCGCCGGGATAACGGGTTACAGCCATATCAAGTTCACGGACAAGCTCCAGTACATCTTCTCTGAATCCGTCACGGTCAGCCAGAGGATGATCAGGTTCATAAATTCCATTGTAAACAGCTCTGCCCATGTGTTCAATGAAGCCTCCGAAAAGGCGGTCATCGACTTCTCCGGTAATAAAGTTGCGATTTATTATCATCTCCGACTGCATGAAAAACCTCTCTGTATGTTCTTCTGATTATATGAATATTATAGTACACAAAAATATAAATGGAATATACAAAAAATCATTTTTATATAAAATCAGGCATTTTTTTTAAAAATTCTATCAATTGCTTTATAAAAACTGCTGTTAATAATGAAATATACTGTTATTTTATATTTTTTTCAAGGCAGGAATTAAAGATTATATACAAACTTTCTGTAATATTTGATATTTGGCAG
>JAZRBX010000296.1:0-6793 GCA_045635285.1 Victivallaceae bacterium | reverse complement strand
TCGAACTTGAACTTAATATTGACGGACAGGGAAAAAGTAATATCAACACCGGTATCCCTTTTCTCAATCACATGCTGACTCTTTTTGCCAAGCATGGTTTTTTTGATCTCAAAGTTGAGGCAAAGGGCGATATTGAGGTCGATTATCATCACACAATGGAAGATTTGGGATTGGTCATGGGCGATGCGATAAGCAAGGCTCTCGGAGACCGTGCGGGTATTTGCCGTTACGGAAGTTTTCTGCTGCCGATGGATGAGGCTCTGGCTCAGGTTGCTCTTGACCTTTCAAATCGTCCTTATCTCGTTTATAATGTAAAATGTCCCGCACCGGTAGTCGGAGATATCGATGTACAACTTTTTCATGAGTTCTTTCAGGCTCTGGCGGTCAAATCAGGTATGAATCTGCATATCGACCTCATCCGTGCAGGCGAAACTCATCACGCTTTGGAAGCGGTTTTCAAGGCATTCGCCCGCGCTCTTGACGGCGCAACTCAAATCGATCCGAGAATTCAGGGCGTAATGTCCACTAAAGGTGTTCTGTAAATAATAAGATTTTTGCATAAAAAATTTAAGGACTGTTTTCATTGCAAATAATGAAAGCAGTCTTTTTTTTTCAATTTGCTTGTGCGTTGAGGGCGAAAACAGTTTTGTTTGCGGTCAGCAAAAATTATTTCTGATCGTTTTGGACGGCGGCTTTCCGAGCTTTTCTTTTTTCTCTGATGCGGCGGTGTTTGATGACCATATTTTTGACCACATAGTAGGTAAGCGGAGTCATGATCACGGCGAATAATGCACCGCCGACAAAGAAAGATATTATCAAATCTCTGCCGAGATCCATAAGTGAACTGTAATTCTGCTGCTGAATCACATTAGACATGACTTCTTTGGTTTTTTCATATGTAAGACTGCCGCCGATAAGATGATTGCCTATGAAGCATTGCAGAGGATAGATGATGAAAATTGTAAAATGATTGGTGATCAATGTTCCGAATGTTGCTCCGATTTTGCTGCCTTTCATGAGCAGTGCTGTCGGGATGGAGCAGATAAGTTGGAATCCGAATGGAATAAGGCAGCCGTAGAATATACCGATAGCCCAGCCTTTTGCAATATATTCCGGAGATGCTTTTTCTTTAACTATGCGGTTATAGAGTTTTTTGAAAAAATATTTGTTTTTTTTCTTTTCAGCCATTGTGGAAAAATGCTCCATCTGTCAATATTCATACAAGTTTTTAAAAATACTGCTGTTTTTTGAAAAAGTCAAGCGTAGAATGTATTTTTTTTACACATTTATAAAAAAAATTGAAAAGTTTATAGACCCCAGAAATCCGTATCGGCATCCTCTTTCAAAACACGCCGTAAATCAGGTGGAATATTCATGAAAAATTCAAGCTGCGTTTCATCTTCAACGGTATATATATCGACGGCGTATTTTTTCAGAGATGAATCTGCATTTCCATTGGGAATGATAAAAGCGATCATTTGATTTTGTTGCGGAGCATAGAGGATCTTGTAATATGCGTCAGGAACGGCGACACGGCTTTTGCCGATATATTTGATATTGTTATTGCGGAAAACAGGTCCGGTAATGATATGGATTTTTTTGAATTTCTTTGCATATTTACGGACTTGACTTTCAAGTTTTCGCCAGGCTCCGCGGTTGAGCGACGGGTTTTGCGGCGACATGTTCGACAGAAAAAAAGATTGACTCATTGCCTTGTTGCTCCATGCCATATCGGCGGCGGGCGCGAGGTGTCCGCGGTCGTAATTGCTTTTTTGGTAATCTTCAAGCTGTGCCGATTTGCCCCACAGCCGCCAATCGGAGCGGAAATCATCATTTCTGCTGATATTTTTGTCTTCAAGTTCATCGGCGGTCAAGTTGTAGCAAACCCAGAGCGGCTGTTTGAATTTGTCGGAATATCCGAGGGCGTACCCTTCCCTTTTTATGATCGAATCTTCATGACCTTTGATACCGTATTCCAGATTGTCGAAGTCAGAAAAAATTTCATACACAATATCATATATTTCATAGGAAACAGTGCTTAAAGCTGAATCAGTTTTGGTGAAAAACGAACCCGTAAAACTGATACCGAAAACTGCGGCAAAAATAGTGATGAACCACATTGCCTTTTTGGCAACACTGTAAACTTTTTTTGCTTCTTTGATTGTTTTTGCCGCTTTTTTCACGGGTGATTTTTTATTTTTGCCGTCAGAATTTTTTTTGCGTGTCATAAATACCTCCGAAAAAGCAATTTAACCCGTTTTTTTGAAAATACAAGCGGAAAAAACAGAAATTGGAAAGTTTGAATTGTAAAAAATAAAAGGCTGCCGCTTACCCTTAGGGGAAGGGGGCAACAGCCTTGTATTTTAGTTTATTGAAAGTTTGATCAGATCAGACCTTCTGCTTCATCAATGCCGAAGCGGATGTTCATGCATTGGACCGCCTGACCGGAAGCACCTTTGGTAAGATTGTCGATACAGGAGGTGAGGATGACTTTGTTGGTATGCGGATCGAGGTTATAACCGATTTCGCAGGTATTGGTCATAGTAACATATTTTGTATCGGAAGTTCTGCCTGCGGGAAGCACGCGGACAAACTGTTCTTTGCCGTATGCCGCTTCATAAACTTCACCGATTTTTTCCATAGTGCATCCGGGCATGGCATCAAGCAGGATGGTTGAATTGATACCGCGGTTGGTGGGAACGAGGTGAGGGATGAAATTGATAGCCATTTCATCAACTTTGGCGGCGGCTGCCATTTCCTGTTCGATTTCGGGCAGATGGCGGTGTCCGAAAACTTTGTAAGCTTTGACGCTTTCATTGCATTCGGGGAAAATGTAGGGCAAATCGACTTTGCGTCCTGCACCGGTTACGCCGGAACAGCTGACGACAGCAACATTTTTGGTGCTGACCAAACCTGCAGCGAGCAGGGGAGCGGTGGGAAGAATACTGCTGGTGGGATAGCATCCGGGGCAGGCGACGAGGTCGGCTGTTGCTATTTTTTCACGATAGCGTTCGGGGAGGCCGTAGACAGCTTTGGCAAGGAGTTCTTTGGCGGGGTGTTCTTCGCCGTAGTATTCTTTGTATTTTTCGGGGCTTCTCAAACGGAAGTCTGCGCTGATGTCAAAAACTTTGATACCCTGTTCCAGAAGCGGAATGGCAAATTCAGTGGCAAGACCGTGGGGCAATGCGAGGATCGCGGCATCGCATTTGCCTTTGAGTGAAGCGGCATCGGGCATGACGAAAGTCAGACCTGAATTGGTGAAGCGTGGAAAGACGGTGCTGATGGGCTGATCGGCATTTTTGCGGGAGGTGATAGCGACGATTTCGCACTGACGGTGGCGTGTGAGGATGCGGAGGAGTTCTTCGCCTGCATAACCTGCGGCACCGAAAATAGCGACTTTGACTTTACTCATTTTGAAAATCCTTTCTTTCAGATATGTTTGGTTATTATTTTAACAATGTTGTGTTTCAGAGAATTAAATGGCGGAAAACGCATCGGAAAATTGAAAAATGTACTCTGGACAAGAATACTTTTTTCATGGGTGAATGTATCGAAAGACGCTTTGCCGTGGTAACTTCCCATGCCGCTGTCGCCGACTCCGCCGAACGGCAGATACGGACTGGTCAACTGCATGACAGTATCATTGATACAGCCTCCGCCGAAGCTTAAAGAAGTTACGAATTTTTTGATATGTCTGCGTTTTTTTCCGAAGTAGTAGGCTGAAAGTGATTTCGGACGGCGTGCGATTATCGGCAGAATTTCATCAAAAGAACGCATGCTTATGACCGGGAGGATCGGACCGAAAATTTCATTTTCCATGATCGGATCGGTCCAGTTTATATCTTCAATGATCGTCGGAGCGATGTAGAGAGAATCGGGATCAAGTTCGCCACCGGTTACAAGTTTGCCGTGATTGATAAGAGCGCAGAGCCTGTTGTAATGATCACGGTTTATGATACGGGAATAGTCAGGGCTTTCTTCGGGGCAAATCCCGTAGAACTTTTTGATTTCCATGCGGAGGATATTCATAAATTTGGCATGTATCGACTGATCCACCAGCAGATAGTCGGGGGCGGCGCAGGTTTGTCCCGCATTCATGAATTTGCCCCAGACGATACGACATGCTGCAAGTTTTAAATCAGCGGAGGCATCAACGATACACGGATTTTTGCCGCCGAGTTCGAGGGTTACGGGGGTAAGGTTTTTGGCGGCGCTTTCGGCGACGATCCTGCCCATGCGTGTACCGCCGGTAAAGAAGATGTAATCCCATTTTTCCGTGAGCAGATTTTCGGGAGAATCGTTTTCGGAAACAGTTACATGTTCATTGGCGAATTTTTCACGGATGAGCGAAGTCAGAATTCTGGTTGTTTCAGGTGCAAGAGGCGACATTTTGAGGACAACTCTGTTGCCTGCGGCAAGTGCCGCCGCCAGCGGTTCGATACTGAGCAGCAGAGGATAGTTCCAAGTGCTGAAAACAAGGACATTGCCGTAAGGTTCTTTGAAAATTTTGCCTCTGCCGCCGAAATTGGCGATGGAAGCACTGACGGATTTCGGGGCGGCATAGCGACGGAGATTTTTGCGGAGATGCCGCAAAGAGTTTACAAGCGGGATGAATTCGCTTATGGATGCTTCGTTTTCTGATTTATGCAAATCTTCATAGAGGGCGGAAAAGATACTTTCTCTGTTTTCTTTCAGTAAGTCTATGAGTTTTTTGAGAGCATTTTTCCGTTCAGCGACGCTCATGCGGCGTCCGCTTTGAAAAAAAGATTGTCCTTTTTCAAGGAAAGCAGATACTTCAGTCATTTTTCAGCTCCGTATATTTGTAAATCCGTTTGACTCTCGGACCTATAGCACACAGGATGTCATGGAGGTGAGTACCTTTATTTGCCGCCCATTCTCTGATGGATATTTCAGCATTCTGCTGTCTGCCGAAAAATACTGCCTCATCACCGGCTTCGGCATCAGGCACATCATTCAGCAGTACGGTTGTGTAATCCATTGAAATTCTTCCGATTATCGGGGCTTTGACACCGTTTATAAGGACATGTCCCTTGTTGGTGAGAGCCAGCGGCACACCGTCGGCGTAACCTGCACAAACCGTTCCGACAAGAGAATCTTTTTCAAGTTTGTAAAGTTTGTTGTATCCGATACACGAACCGGAGGGAAGTTTTCTTACTGCGATAAGTTTTGATTTGAATTCAGCCACATTTTCGAGCTGCCATGAATCGCAGTAGCCGTACATATTGATGCCTGCACGCACCATGTTGTACGGCATTGAGAAACATTTTCCGTAATTTGCGATGCCGCTGCTTGCCCCTATATAAATATAAGGTAAGTCGATATTGGCATTTTTCAGTTTTTCCGACAGCATCGAAAGTTTTTCAAGCTGGGACAAAGTGTAATCGTCGTTGAGTTTCCATGCAGTTGAAAAATGTGAATAAATACCGAACAATTCAATATTTTTCAATTCATTTTTGATTTTGACTATCTCATTGAAAGCGTTGTCGGCAATCATGCCGATCCTGCCCATGCCGCTGTCTATGGTTAGCGAACCGCGTACAATTTTATTCTGTTTTGCAGCTTCCGCATTGATACGGGCGGCATGTTCAAAATCGTTTAAAGGGCAGACAAGATCGATTTTTACTGCATCGGCAATTTCTTCATCCAGCAAGCCGCCGAGGACTTGGATCGGAAGACCGAAATGCTGAATTTCCATGGCTTCATTGACATCGGCGACGCCGAAAAATGAAGCTCCGGATTTTTTGAGCAGAGGAGCAATACGCTGTACGCCCAAGCCGTAGGCATTGGCTTTGACAACAGCCATGACTGCGGCAGGAGCGACTTTGCTGCATATTGATTTAAAATTATGTTCAAGTTTGTCCAGATCTATTTCCAGACTGACTCTGTGCTGCATTTTGGTCCCTCAACTCCGGAATTATTTGGCGTACTCGACAGAGCGGGTTTCGCGGATGATTGTAACTTTGATCTGACCGGGATAGTTCATCTCTTTTTCGATACGCTGACAAATATCTTTGGCAAGCATCTGGGCTTCGCCTTCGTGGACTTTTTCGGGAGTTACGATGACACGGACTTCGCGGCCGGCCTGGAGTGCGAAGCAGTTTTCGACGCCGGGGAAGTCGTGAGCGATGCTTTCGAGCTGTTCCAGTCGTTTGAGGTAGAGTTCAGTTGTTTCACTGCGGGCTCCGGGGCGGGATGCGCTCAAAGTATCGCAGGCATTGATGAGGATGTCATAGAGAGAATTGACTTCCATTTCACCGTGGTGGCATGCGACGGCATGAATGACATCTGCTGCCTCATTGTGTTTGCGGAGGATATCTGCACCGATTTGAGCGTGAGGCCCTTCAACTTCGTGGTCGATTGCTTTGCCGATGTCGTGGAAAAGACCGATGCGTTTGGCTTTCTGTTCATCCAGACCGAGTTCGGCGGCGATCATGCCCATGAAGTAAGCGGTTTCGAGAGAGTGTTTGAGAACGTTCTGGGAGAAACTGTAACGGTATTTGAGGCGGCCGAGGAGTTTGACGACCTGGGGTGCGACGCCCTGGATACCGGTTTCAAGAACGGCGGCTTCACCGACGCTGAAAAGTTCGTCATCGAGTTCTTTTGCGATTTTTTTGGCAAGTTCTTCAATGCGGGTGGGGTGGATGCGTCCGTCGCCGATAAGTCTTTCCATAAGTTGACGGGCGACTTCTTTGCGGATGGGGTCGAAGCAGGAGATAACGACGGCTTCGGGAGTATCGTCGATGAGGATGCTGACACCGGTTGCGGCTTCAAT
>JAZRBX010000295.1:0-3035 GCA_045635285.1 Victivallaceae bacterium | reverse complement strand
GGCCCCACGCTGCGGCAAGCACAGGTGAATTTGACGGAATTCCCCATTGAGTAAGTAATTTAACTACGGCTTCGGGGTGAACGATATAAGGAATATGCCCCGAACCGCGGCGTTCCTGACCGGCATGATAATGTTGAGCCAATTGTCTCATTTTTTCAATCATAAGCAAATCTCCTGCTGGTTTATTGATTTTTCTGCCTATATAACGTATACGATATTTGATTTTTTGCAACTCCGAATACATACCGGCGGGGTTTAATATTTTTTCTCCACAACTGAAAAAACAAGTCAGCATGGCGTTATATTGTACAAGATCTGTAAATGCTGGGGTTGTAAATTTTTTTGATACGATAAACAATTCTTAATGAAAATCTTGTCATTAAAGGGGCATTGTATGCTCTGCCTTTAATTATTACTTCTCACAAAAACCGCCTGAATATTGCAAGATTTCTGATTGGAAAAGGAGCAGATATTGACGCGTGTTGTAAAAATATGAATTGTTTGTTAAAGAAATTGTTCCTGAAAATTTTCAGTTATCGTCGCTGACAATATTTGACAGTTGGACCTGGATGGCAAAAAAAGTTTTTTCAGCAATAAAAAAATGAAATTGAGGAGCGTTTATTCTATTGCGATCTGCCAATGCAGGGCACACAAAAAGTTTTGAAAAAAATTTTTGCGCTGGCAAAAAAAACGCAATTACAAGCGTTTATTGTAGTGCAATCTGCTGATGCAGCGCCTGCAAAAAATTTGCAAAAAAGTTTTTGCAGTGAGTAAAAAAAACTCAATTCAGCCAGTTAAATTGGTGAATCGCAACTGCCCGATGCTGCTTGCGGATGTTGTTTGACAATTATATAACCAAGTTCTGTACGGTAAAGCAACGCTGATCTGGAAAAGCATGCCTGTAAATAAAAATATCAGGTTCTTTTCTGCGGAGTAATCATGTCCGGCAGCCGTTTCCATTCCCATAAATGACGGCTGCACTCTTTATAAATCTGCAATATCACTTCAACTTATTACCAAACCTTCAATATCATAAGGAGAATCTGTATGAGCAACAAAACTGCTGCTTCTGCCCCCAATCTTCCCACTCTTACCGCCATTTCTGCCGAAGAAGTTCAGAAGATGGCTATGCGCCGTACCGACTACAACAATGACCGCAGTACTGACAATTTCCGCTATCTGGAAATCAAAGATGTGGTTTTCAGCAACGAAAATTTCAACGGTAGCGAGTTCAACTTTTCCAAGTTGGAAAATGTGACTTTCAGTATGTGCAGTTTCAACAACGTGGAAATGCATCAGAGCGAGCTTATCAATGTCAAGTTCGATCAGTGCAGCATCCGCAATGCGGAAATGCCTTTCATCAAGTTCGAAAACGTCACCTTTACCAAGTGCAGCGGCCGCGGCATTGAGATGCCTTTCGCCAAAGGCAATGTTTCCTTTGCAGAGTGCGAAGTCCGCAATATTGAAGCCAATATGGCCAATATGACCATTGCTATGACCGCTTGCGATGCCTACAACTTTGACGGCAATGCCGCTGACTTGAAGATGGAGTTCCATGACTGCAATCTGCGGTGCAGTGAATTCAACGATGCAGTTCTGCACGGCTCCATTCAAGGCTGCGACTGCACCAATGCCGAATTCAACCGCTCCAATCTTATGGAACTCGTTATCACCGAAAGCGCCGTCAGCGGAGTTGAATCCGAAGGCTCCGACGGTTTTTTCGGCAATGACGATGAAGGCATCAATGAAAAGATGCTCGAATGCCTCTTCGGCGACGACGATGACAAATAAGTCATAGTTTACGGCATCTCTGCTTTGGCTCCGGCAACTGCCGGAGCAGTTTTTACTCCACTACGCATCAATAATCCCCCCCGAAAGGTATCAATACTATATGGTAAGAAAAAGCTCC
Organism: Victivallaceae bacterium; assembly: GCA_045635285.1. Lineage (GTDB taxonomy): Bacteria > Verrucomicrobiota > Lentisphaeria > Victivallales > Victivallaceae > RGIG5270. The sequence continues at coordinate 1,126 of JAZRBX010000295.1, read as the reverse complement.
ACTCAGCCCATTACCGGCAAAGCTATTGCCACCAACAATGAATACATCAAACAGTATACCGATTACCTCTATCTGCGTGCGGTGGTCGGCGGTATGCTGGCCTTTGCCGAACAGACCAGTTTCCAGGATCTGACCAAAAACAGCAGCCGTATCAGCCGTGATTACGATGATTACGGAGTGAGCACCCGTGCCGAGTTTCTGGAAAAACTCAAAAACCTCAAACAGCAGCTGGATGTTAAAGCCAGGGAATTCCTTGCCAATCTGGAAGTTTCCGACAAAAGCAATTTTCCGCTGGAAAAAATCGCTGCCGACAATCAGTTGACCCGCATTGAAATCGACATTGTGATGCTGGCGTTTGCCTGTTGCAGTTCGGGCCGCTTTGAGCGTTTGGGCTGTGCCAATATTTTCAATACCCGCAACTGTACCGAAGTCCATGACTTTATGATTATGTTGGGGCACTCTCCTGCCCAGCGGCTCAAACTCAAACCGCTTTTCGGCCCCGGCTCCCGCCTCAATCAACTCGGGTTGCTGGATTTTAACGGATCGTGCGAAAACGAAAGCGACTTTTTGCGGCAGGATATTGAAATCAGCCGCCGTCTGACCGCCCAGATCAACAACATCAAAGAGCCGGATGATGCCATCCTTGCCTACGCCAAACTCATTGAACCGCAGGAAGAATTGGACCTGGTGGTTTACAATGAAGAAAAGAAATCTGAACTGCTCAACCTGATCCGCAACCGCGGTAAATTCCATCAGAACCGGGTCAAGTGGGGGCTGGACAAACTGGTCAACTACGGCTTCGGCACCACCGTGTTGCTTTCGGGCAAACCTGGCACGGGCAAGACCCTTATGGTGCACGCCATCGCCCACGAACTGAAAATGCGTCTGCTGCAAGTCAATGTACCGGCTCTCTTCCAGAGCCGCCGTCACAGCGCCGACGACAACTTCCGTTTGATCATGCGCGAAGCCTCTATGCAGGAAGATGTTATTATCTTCTTTGATGAAGCGGACGAACTTTTCAGCGACCGTTCTTTCAACAATATGATGCCCACTATCCTCAAAGAGTTTGAGCGTTTCAGCGGGGTCTGTATTCTGGCCACCAATATGAAGCAGGTGCTGGATGAAG
>JAZRBX010000294.1:0-2643 GCA_045635285.1 Victivallaceae bacterium | reverse complement strand
ATATTTTTCTTTTTACAAATACTATACAATTCAGGAGGATTAATGAAATTTTTCACCAAAGATCAAGCAATCACAGAAGCTAAATCGCTTCTGGATAAATATTTCAAAGATAACAATATAGCAAAATCAGCGGATGTCTGTTTGTGCGAAAAAGATTCCAGAACTTTCACAATCAGCGAAAAAAACGGCACTCTGTGCATTGAAGCATCAACTCCCGCCGCCGCTTTCGCCGGTGCAAGTTATTATGTCTGGCATTCACAGCTCAAAAATCTCCCTGAACTGCCGATTGAAAGAACTTCCCCCTATACAGAGCGTTTGATGACCGAAGATTTTCCGTTTCACTGTTATGCTCCCACCGGTTATGATTTTGACCTTGATACCTATGCCGCCAATCTTGCGGCACTCGGTTTTACTGCGATGGAATGCAACCGTTTTTCCCGTGAAATGCCTTTGACTCCTTTTCATGCAAGTTATCTGCATACCAATCCTTCACCCGCTCCGTTTTTCAAAACTTCATATCACGGCAATGTATGGAGCGACGAAATCATTGCTGATAATCATGCAGAACTTGAACACACAGTCAATGCCGCATTGAAATACGGTCTTGACCCGATTTTCACAATTTTCCTGCCCCGTCCCTATCCTGAAGAATTTTTTGAACTGCATCCGACATGGAGAGGACATTGTTTCCACTCCCCCTATATGCAAAGAGGCGGTCATAAACCTGCTTATGCACTTGACACCGACAATCCCGAAGTTATGGATTTCTACCGTCAGATGTTTGCTCAAATGCTGGATGATTTTCCGCAGATCAAGCATTTCTTTTTCTGGCACTCCGACCTCGGAACAGGCTTCCGCAAAACAGGAGACGGCGACAAAACTCTCGCACAGCGCATCCGTGAGTTCCAGCTCATGCTGCAGCAGGAAATCAAAAAACGCAACCTTGACATTGCCGTTTGGGTCAATCCCTGGGGCATAAATGTCAGCGAATTCAGAGCCATCGCCGATGCACTCCCCGAAAATGTCGGTTTTACCATCAAAGACAATCCCGGTTTGTCATGCTATCTCGGCAGTTGTCCCGATGATTTGCATGATGCAACTATTTTTCATGCTGAACTCGGCAAAATTCCGCAATATGTCAGAGAGGAAGCCACCCGTACCAACCGTAAATACTGCATCGGTCAGTATCTTGATTTCAGCGAAGACCTTGACCCCATCGTTGCTGTGCCGCATCCGGTCATGACCTACCGCAAATTCCGCACTTTGGAAAAGGTTGAATGTGATGTTTCATCGCTCCATTGGGGATTGATTTCTCCTGATGTCGCCCCCATGAATATCAATCAGGCGGTCATTAGAGAGATGAACTGGGGAGATAAATCCGTAACTTTCGGCGAACTGCTCCACAAAATCATGCCTGCCGCTCTCTCCGATGAAAGCAAAAAACTTTTTGCCGAAGCCATTGCTGAAATTGATGATGCCGTTCGTCTGTGGCCGCAGTATTGGGGCTTGCGTTTTGAGGATCTCGGTCTGCGTTTGGGCTGGTTCCTGCGTCCTTTCGGTATCAATATGAGTGAAGAAACTCAAAATCCACGCTGGCTGCTTGAACGCCAAATCTATGATATTCCCTATACTGAACCCTATAAAGCATTTATGGATATTACTCCTGCCCAGTCAGCAGAAATCGGTGAATATTACAACCGCATGGCTGATATGATCGCCTCTGCCATTGATAAGTTTGCCAGAATCGCAACAAATGATGGCGTTGCCTCTGAATTTGTCAAACGCCAGAGTATTCCTGCCCGCACTTTGCTCGGTTTTGTCCGCACTTTCGGCAATATGTTCAGCTTCTACGGTTACAAAAACAGCAATGCTTACAGCGAAGAATTTAAAAATGCCGCCATGGCAGAGTGCGTCAGAAAAGAAATTGCCAATATCGGCGATTTGATTGCTGTTCTTTCAGAATGCCCGCAAGCTATCATTACCGCTGACAAAGCATGGGGGCAGTGTGTCGGCAGAGATACTGTCGAAAAACTGACATGGAAACGCAATGTCATGCAGGAAACTTTATAAGGAGAAATCATCATGATGCTTGCAATTTATATTACTGCATATTTTCTTACACAAATTGCCGCACATCTGATTTTCCGCTGGGGCGGAATAACTCCGGGCATGTACTGGTACGGATTTGTTTTAGGTAATATCTTCGGCATGAGCAGTATGATTCCTTATATTTTCATGTTCAGAATGCTGACACCTGCCCAGGCGGTTGCCATCGGTAGCGGCGGTACATTTCTGCTGCTCCAAATTTTCATGTATCTGGTATTCCGCCAGCCGCTGAATTTGATAAGCACTCTCGGTATCGGCGTCATATTCTTCGGAATCCTGATCGTTGCATTCGGAGCCCCGCAAGTCAACTGACAATATTACAAAGATAATTATCGGAGGGGGCTGATTGTGCCTCTCCGAACCTCTTATTTTTTTTATTATCAGAGTAAACGGAGAATACAAAAAAGGACTGCTGCAAAAATAAAACAGGCAGCAGTCCTTTTATGTATATATGTTTAACGGACCATGGTGTATTTGACGACTTCGTCTACGCTGGTTTCGCCGTTATAGATGGCAAGGATACCGTCATCACGGATT
>JAZRBX010000293.1:0-4821 GCA_045635285.1 Victivallaceae bacterium | reverse complement strand
AAAATAATTCAAAAAAAATTTTGCTTTTTTGAAAGATATGATTATATTTTTGTAACGTACAAAAAGGTCAATCAAATATAAGGAATATAATTATGGCAAATAATCCTAAATTAACTATTCTTTTTGAAAAAATGCGTGGTCTGGTTTTTGAACTTGACAAAGATATGCTGAGCGTAGGTCGTCGTGACGGGATGGATATCTGTATCAAAGAAGGTTCTTTGAGTTCACATCATTGCGACTTCATCCGTCAGAGCGACGGCTCTTATATGCTGCGTGACAACGACAGCACCAACGGCACCCGTGTCAATAACGAGCCTATCACCGAACGAATGCTCAAAAATTCAGATATTATCCAGCTCGGTTCTGTTGAAATCCTTTATGACAGTAACGACAATGCATCAGGCGGTACTCTTTCCCGCACTCATACCATTGACATCAACAGCACCGAACTCAATGCCGCAAGCGTGCGTGAGCTGACCAATCTTTCTCCTTTCGCACAGGCTCAGCGTGCAAAACAGCAGAAAATCAACAAGTTGATCAAACTCGGTTTGGTCGTCGGCGGTTTGATCGCTGTCGCAGTTCTTGCTCTGCTGGTAGTCAAAATGGTCAAAATGTAATCAGCCAAACGGAACATTTCCGTTTAATAATTTGAAAAACAAGGCGATCATCTGTCGGAGTGATTGCCTTGTTTTGTCTTGAATTCCGACGGTAAGGATTTTTTATGGCAGATCAGGATAACAAAAAAAATGTATATTCAAATAAGGCCGCATGGGTGTGGATAGGTATATTCATCATCCTCGGAGTGCTTTTGATGTTCAGAAATTGCGATAGTGAGAAAACTACGGAATTCAATCAGTCGCAGTTTGTAAAAGCATTGCAGGAGAACCGTATTCTTTCCGCAGATATTGATGCAGAGAATAACGGAGTTTTGAGTATCAGCGGGCGTTTCGTTTTGAGCAAGGACGCAGGCAGTACTCCGGTCAAAGAAACTTCCGCCAGCAAAAAAGTGCCAAAAGAAGAGTACATTTATACCACCAGAGTTCAGAAAAGTGATGAACTTCTCAATCTGCTGAATGAACGCACCGAAGCCGTCAAAGTCAATTCAGGCAATGAATCATGGTGGTCATTGCTCGGTTCCATGCTTCCTGTTATTCTGCTTTTTATCATTATTTACATTTTTGTCGCCCGCCAGTTCCGTAATGCCAACAAAGGTGCATTTGACTTCGGCAAGAGCAAGGCGCGTATGATTCCTCCCGATGAGCTTAATGTTAAATTCGCCGATGTCGCAGGTGCAGATGAGGCGAAAGAGGAGATTTCAGAAATCGTTGAGTTCCTGAAAGATCCGCTGAAATTTAAAATGCTCGGCGGCAAAATTCCCAAAGGTTGTCTGCTCGTCGGTGAACCCGGTACCGGTAAAACCATGATGGCAAAGGCTGTCGCTTGTGAAGCGGGAGTTCCCTTCTTTGCAATTTCCGGTTCTGATTTTGTGGAGATGTTTGTCGGTGTCGGCGCCAGCCGTGTCCGTGATATGTTTGAGCAGGCCCGCAAAAATATGCCCTGTCTGATCTTCATCGATGAAATTGACGCCGTCGGCAGATCCCGCTTTTCAGGTATGGGCGGCGGCCATGATGAAAGAGAACAGACTCTGAACGCCATGCTGGTTGAAATGGACGGTCTTGAAAGCCGTGCCGGTGTGATCGTGCTTGCCGCTACCAACCGTCCTGATGTGCTTGATCCTGCGTTGCTCCGTCCGGGGCGTTTTGACCGTCAGGTGGTAATGGATCTGCCCGATATCAAGGGCCGCCGTCAGATTTTGGACATTCATGCCAAAAATATCCGTCTTGACGAAAAGGTTGACCTTGATGTTATCGCCCGCACAACCCCCGGATTCAGCGGAGCCGACCTTGCCAATTTGTGCAATGAAGCGGCTCTCCTTGCCGCCCGTACTGAAAAAGATGTCATCACCCAGCATGAACTGGAAGAGGCCCGTGATAAAGTAAGTTACGGACGTGAACGCCGCAGCCGCAAGATTACTGAAAGAGAACGCCGCCTTACAGCTTATCATGAAGCAGGCCATGCCCTCGTCGCATTGCACATGGAGCATGCAACTCCTGTTCACAAAGTTACTATCATTCCCAGAGGCAATGCCTATCTCGGTGCAACTTTCACCATGCCCAAGGAGGATGTTTATACCAGAAGCCGTTTGGAACTGCTCGCTGAAATGGCAATGACTATGGGCGGCAGAGTCGCCGAAGAACAGATATTCGGCGATATTACGACTGGAGCAAGTGCGGATATCGAACAGGCAACCAGACTTGCTCGCATGATGGTCTGTTCATTCGGTATGGTCGATGGCATCGGCCCTGTCCGTTACGGTGAATTCCGCAATCATCCTCATGCAAGAATCGACGCTCCTATGCCCGATTCCCTCGGCAATGAAACTGCCCGTGAAATCGATCTGGCTATCCGTAAATTGGTACTTGATGCGTTGAATACCGCACGCAGAATTCTGAAAGAAAATGCCGATGAATTGGAAAAATTGGCACAGGCTCTGCTTGAGAAAGAAACTTTGGATATTTCAGAAATAGATGTGCTGCTCGGACGCAATGTTGCGGATGAATCAGTAGAAAATGCTGAAACTGAAGAAGTTGCAGAAGTAATTGCTCCTGTTGAAACGGAAGTTCAGGAAAATGCTGACGGAGAATAAAGAGCCGTTATTTTGCGATATAAGTTGTTATGTGCAGCCGAAATCTTCACGCTGTGCAGTTGCAGGCGTACATGACGGTATGCTGAAAATCGCTCTGACTGCTCCGCCTGTTGACGGTGAAGCCAATAAAATGCTGATAAAATTTATTGCTTCATCGCTCGGTATCAGCAAAAGTTCCTGCTCCCTCATTCACGGTGATATTTCCCGCCGCAAGGTTGTGCGCGCAGCAGGTGTTGCAGCGGAAGATGTAAAAAAGCGTTTATGTTCAAATGTTGACCTCTCTCAAAATTAAAAACTTCGCTCTGGTGGAAAATGCCGAAGTTGAATTTTCTCCCGGATTGAATGTTATTTCCGGTGAATCAGGCAGCGGTAAATCCATTCTGATCGGAGCTTTGGCTGTTCTGCTCGGCAGTTCGGGCAGCAAAGATTGTATCCGTGATGGAGAGAAACGCTGTGAGATCGAGGCCGTGTTGTCGGCAAACAGCGATATTGCTCAAAAAGTTGCAGAGTTCTGTTCTCTTTATGATATTGAAAATTGCGGCAGTGAACTTGTTTTACGCAGAGTTATTCTTGAAAATTCCGCCAGAAATCATGTCAACGGCACATTGATTCCGTTGAAAGCGATGAAGTCCCTTGCGGAATTATTTTTTGATTTCAACCGTCCTGATGATGAGTTATCTTTGAATTCACAGGTGCGTCAACTTGAATTGCTTGACCGTTTCGGGGCACTTGATACTGCGCCTTATCAAAATTCTTTCAACAAACTTGAATCTCTCCGTTGTGAACTTGCGGAATTTGACAGGAGTTTACCCAATCAGACAGCATTGGATGAAGCCCGTGAACTTGTTGCGGAAATGGACAGATACAATTTTGAGGAGGATGAAGAGGAGGAACTTACACGCAGGTTCAAAATTTTGAGCAACAGCCGTGAACTTATAAATTCTTCCGTCCGTGCGTCGCAGATATTGAGCGGAGAGGAAAACTCCATAACAGATATTTTCGGGACATTGATGCGTGAATTTTATGCTATGGATAAACTTGCTGACGGAGCATTGGCAAAAATCATAGATGAAGCACAAGAGTTGAACGGAGCATTGAGTTCGCTGCAGAATTCGCTTGATACTTTTGCTTCGGACTTGGAACTTGACGGTGAGTCTTTGCAGGAAACGGAAAACCGTCTGGATGCACTTTACCGTTTGAAACGGCGTTACGGTCCGTCGGTGCAGGAGCTTTTTGAACACTATCAAGCGGCGAAGGAGGCGTTGCGTCTTGCCGATGACAGTATTGAACGGCGCAATAAAATTGCAGATGATATTGCATTGGCGGAAAAAGAAATGCAGTTGTATGCCGATGAATTGACTTGTGCCAGAAAAAAAGCCGCCGTTGAACTTGAAAAAAAATTATTGCAGGAACTTGAGTCGCTCGGTTTTAAAAAATGCCGTTTTGAATGGAGTTTTATCAAGACTGCTCCCACGCTCTCCGGCATGGATGAATTGGATATTCTTTTCAGTGCAAACAGCGGAGAGCGGGTTCTGCCGCTCCGCAAAATTGCCTCCAGCGGCGAAAGGTCAAGACTTTTCCTGGCTATCAAAAATGTGCTTGCTTCCGCCGATGACATACCGGTTGTCATTTTTGATGAAATCGATGCCAATATCGGCGGCGAAACCGCCAACAAAGTCGGCGCATCTCTGCGGGAACTTGGTAAATTCCGTCAGATCATTACTATCAGCCACCTTGCCCAGATCGCAGGTTCGGCAGATTCTCATTGGCAGGTGCGTAAATATGTCAGAGAAGACGGCAGAACTGTTTCCGAAGTGAAATTGTCCGAAGGGGAGGCAAGAGTGAAAGAACTTGCACGAATGCTCGGAAATGCCGACGGCGCAATGGATTACGCACGCAACTTGCTTGTGAAGTAATTTTATTTTCAGCGGTGAAAACGCTTGATAAGTTCTGATTGAGTAATTTCAATAATTGTCGGTCTGCCGTGCGGACACAAAGTTCCCTGTTCACAGCTGCGGAGTTGTTTCAGCAGTAATTCAGCCCCCTCAATGGTGATATTGTCGTGAAATTTGACTGCGGCTTTGCAGGCCGATTGTGGGATATTTTCCATAGCG
>JAZRBX010000292.1:0-11880 GCA_045635285.1 Victivallaceae bacterium | reverse complement strand
CTCCCGCTTCTTCCGATACTGAAAATAAATTGAAAAACTATTTCAGCGAACGCGGTGTCGGCTTCCCGAACGGCAGCAGCATTACTTACAATTCACGTTATCATCAGCTGATTGTCAGAAATACTGAAGAAAACCTGCTTCGTTTGGATGAATTGTTGAGCCAGATCCAGGCAATTCAGGTTCCGATGGTTATGACAGAAGTCAAATTTGTTGAAGTTCAGGAAACTCATTTCAATCAGCTCGGTTTTGACTGGAACTTCTCAATTTCAGATGCCGGACGTTCAAACGGTCTGTGGAATTTCTCCTCCGGTACCAATTTCGTTTCACAGGAGGAAATGAACTCCAAACCTTCCGCATTCATCCAGAATTTGAACATCCTGCCGAATTTCGGTGATGACTTCGGCGGTTTGAAACCCTCATTGAATGTTACCGTTCACGCTCTCAGCCAGAACGACAATGTTGAAGTTCTCACTACTCCCAGACTTATCTCCAAGAGCGGTCAGCAGGCAAATATTGAAATGGTCACAGAAACCAGATATCCTGATTCATGGGAAGCTCCTGAACTTGAAACAGAAAGTGATAATGTCAGCACTATTTCTTTCCCCGTTCCCGAACTTCAGGATGAGCCCGAGAAGGTCGGTGTTACTATGAGCGTTACTCCCACTGTCAGTTATGACAACTCTATTACTTTGGAACTTCATCCCCAAATCGTAACATTCCTCGGCAGTGAAAATTCAGGATATCCTGTTCCTGTTCAGGAAGGTTATGTCAAGGACGGTATTTATGTTCCCGCTCAGCGTAATCAGGTTTTCAATATCTGGATGCCGGAATTCGGAAAACGCAGCATTGATGCAAAAGTTAAAGTCGATGATGGTGAAACTATCGTTCTCGGTGGTATCATCAACAGTACAATCAATCGTCAGGAAGAAAAAATGCCGCTGCTCGGCAGCATCCCGCTGTTGGGCCGTCTCTTCCAGAACCGTTCCGAAGATTCTTCAAAGACAAATCTGCTGATCTTTGTTACCGCCCGTTTGATCAATATCGACGGACGCCCTGTCAGCAAGCTCGAAAACAACGGAACACCGCATTTTAATTTTTAAAAAAGGAGTAATAATATCATGATAAACAAAAAGAAAGTTTTCGTCAGTACCTTGCTCCTCGGTGTGTGTTCCTCCGCACTCATTGCAGTAGAAACTCCTTCCGGGGCAGTAATGGCCAAAGAATTGACTCCCGCCGTTCGTGACAGCGTCAGCCGTCATACCGTCGGATACCTTCAGAAAGAAGCCGATGCCGATGCTCTGGTCAAGGCAGGTCATGAGTTTTTTGATCAGGAAAAATATTTTGATGCCCGTGATAAATATATCGCCGCAAAAAAGATTTTGAATACTCTCAACCCTGATGCTTTCAGAGAGAAAATCAAGTTCTGTACCGAACGCATTGAAAAATGTTATTATCAGATCGCACTGCAGGCTATGGCCAAAGCAGATCAGAGCGAAGCTATCAATGACTACGATGAAGCCATCAGTCTCTGCAAAGAGGCCGCAGAGGCTTATCCCGCATGCAAAGATGAAATGGAAAAACGCGTCAAACGCTATACTGAATTCCGTCAGACAAAAGCAATTCAGAACGATACTTCAACAGATGCTTTGCTCCCCGATAAAGAGACAGAAGAATATGAAATTTCCGTCGCTTTGCGCCGTGCCCGTGAATACGTCAATGCCGGTCTTTACGATAAAGCAAAACGTGTTTATGAAAATATCCTGATCAAGAATCCTTACCGTTCCGATGTACTCAAGGATCTTGAGGCTGTCAATACATACATCAATGCCAGCGGTGTCCGCCGCCGTTTGAATTCACGCCGTGCTGCAATTACTGCAAATGAACTCGAATGGGCATTGCCGATCCAGCGTCCTGTTCAGAAAACTGTCGAAATCCTCGATACCCCCGTTGATAAAAAAGTTGAAGAAGAAAGCAATCTTGCCGCTGCAATCAAAGGTATCATCATCCCCAGAATTTCTTTTGAGGATGTTAACCTCCGCAACGCTCTGAAACTTTTGACCACTTACAGTGTCCGTAATGACCCTGCAGGTGTCGGTATCAATATTTTCCTGCGTCAGGTATATGATGCTCCCGCTGCTTCCGAAAGTGCAGAAGGTATGGCAGCTGCTCCTGCCGCCGCTCCCCAACAGGATTTAATGCCCGGCAACCCCGAAGAAATGCCTGAAGAGGAACCGGAAGAGACCGTAGTCGCAGAAGAAGAGGATGTCGCAGATGAAGATGATGAATCCAACTGGACTGAACTTGAAAAAACTCCGCTTTCTCTCGGTACTTTGACCGATAAATCTCTCGAAGACATCATCCGCAGTATTTGTATCAATGCCAAATTGCGTTACCGCATTGAGAAACATGCGGTCGTTATTGAACCTTTGAGCTTGCCCGATACCGCATTGCTCACCAAAATTTTCCCTGTCGATCAGAATGCCATCTCTTCAGTTGCTACACCTGATGATAATGAAAGTATCAAATCTTTCTTCATAAATCAGGGTATTGCATTCCCCAGCGGTTCCAAGGTTGTTTATGACGCCAGACTCAGCCGTCTGTTTGCCACCAATACCATTGAGAACTTGAACAAGATCGAAGAAGAATGTGAAAAATCTTTGAGCGCAGGTGCTGACAGTGATACTCTCGTTCAGATACAGCTGCGAATTGTTGAAATCAGTCAGAAAGATCTCAATGCTCTCGGTTTCAACTACACTTTGAAAGATAACTCTGTTACCGACAAAGTTTTTGAAAGCATGAGTACCACCAATCAGCTTCGTGATATCGGTACTCTCGGTCCCAACGCACATGCCGATTTCAAAATGGGTGAATTTTCTCTCGGTGTCGATGTCAAAGCACTTGATGATTTAACCAGCAAAGACGTTCTCGCATCTCCCCGCGTTACCACTTTGCCCGGTGAAAAAGTTGATATTAAATTGGTTACAACCATGTATTTTGCTGAAGACTTCGAAGAGTCAGAAACACAGACAAATCAGGCGGAAAACGGTGATTTGACTTATACTTATGTCGGTCCTTTCCCCAACTTCGAAGATGAACCGGAGGAACTCGGTATCAGTTTCTCCACTACTCCGACTATCGGTGAAAACGGAGAAATCACCATGCTCCTCGCTCCGAATATATCTTCTCTGGTCGGTTGGACAGAATATGAAGGTACCAATGAAGAAGGTGCACTTGAAACTACCCGAGTTCCGAATATTGCCAAACGCAAACTTTCAACCACTGTTACTGTAAAAGACGGTGAAACCCTCGTTCTCGGCGGTGTCATTGAAGATAATGTCGTGACCCGTAAGGATAAAGTGCCTCTGCTTGGTGATATTCCTCTGCTGGGCCGTTTGTTCCAGTCCCGTTCACGCACCAGCGAAAAGAAGAACTTGCTGATTTTCGTTACTCCCAGACTGGTCAAACCCAATGGTACTTTCCTCTATCCTGAAAATCATCAGACCCAGCGCGGCATCGCCCGTTTCCTCTGATAAATTTGAGAAAAGTCAAACGCTCCGGAATTAATTTTCCGGAGCGTTTTTTTGTGCAATTATTGAAAACAGACAGTTTTTCAGGTATATGAAAAATTGTAAAAAAAACGGCAGAATAAGTCCTCAAAACTTACTCTGCCGCAAATTTTGTTTTGCGATGATTTATTTCAGCAGGCGGCACATTTCACGGGTGGCCTCTTCCATGCCGACTTCGAGAGCTCTGGCGACAATGGAGTGTCCGATATTGAGTTCCTGTAAACCTGAAATCGTGAGGATTCCGTAGATGTTGTCATAATTTATACCGTGGCCCGCATTTACTTTAAGTCCGAGAGATTGGGCAAAGGCGGCACCCTCCTGCAATCGCTTTAATTCTTCTTTTTGGGCGTCTCCTGCGGCGTTTGCGTAAGTTCCGGTATGAAGTTCGATATAATCGCTTCCGACATCAGAAGCAGCTTGGATTTGTTCTTCGACGGGGTCGATGAATAAACTTACAACGATACCTGCTTCATGCAGCTGTTGAACTGCGGCGGCAATGCGGGTTTTCTGTGATGCGACATCCAGACCGCCTTCGGTGGTAAGTTCCTGTCTTTTTTCGGGGACGAGGCAGCAGCTGTGAGGTTTGATTTCGCATGCGATGGAGAGCATTTCATCGGTAACAGCCATTTCCATATTGAGGCGTTTGACGGTTTTTGCAAGTTCGCGGATATCGTTGTCATTGATGTGGCGGCGATCCTCACGCAAATGTGCTGTAATGCCCCATGCTCCGCCTTTTTCGCAGGAGATTGCAGCAGTTACGGGGCTGGGATATTCTGCCAGGCGGGCCTGACGAACGGTTGCGACATGATCGACATTTACTCCTAAATTCATAATACCTCCGGAGTTTAAAAATTATTCAGTTTGATTTGCAGTCATGCAGGATTGAGAGCCATTGCTGCAAATCGGTTTGGATATAACGGAAATCAATATTGCCTGACGGGCACAGGCAATAATCACAACGGCAGGTGTAATTATTCAAACTGCCGATGATATTTTTTACAAGCTGCGGATTCAACTTATTGCCGAGGGCGGCATCATAGACAAAATTCAATGTGCCGATGTCAAAAAGAATCGGATCGAGTTCATCAATCAGAGAATCTTTCGCACCGCCTGCTTCATGGATATGCAGATCGATGGAATAATTCATGCCGGACATGGATTTCTGACGGAATTCAGCGGCAAGTTTGCTGAATTCGGCAATGTCGGGGCCGGGCAGGCGGAAATGGAGTTCGGTTTCTATTTTTGCTTCATACATTATGCCTTTGATCGGGGCAAGGATTTTTTGCAGGCTCATGCTCAAATCTTTATCTTTAAAAACTGACGGCAGATCAAAATCAAACATTACTTTGCGGACACCGAGATTGGTGAAATTTTCTGTCTGTTTTGCCAGAGATTCAAGATAATCGGTTTGAAGTTTGAACGGAGATTCCAGAATAATGCGGTTCAAATTGCGGGGCAGAACATTGCGGATATTCAACCCTCTGCAATCGCAACGGCTGTATTTGGCTGCGAAATCTTTGTTCTGACAAAATTCGGCATCGACTGCAAATGTCAAATCGCTCAACAAATTGTCGTGCGGGATCGAATCAAAAAAATCCCATGTGTCAAAAGTTATACCGAACATCAGAGCAATCCCGCATTAAAGAGTTTTTCCATGGTGATTCCGGAATTGTTTGCACCATGCTGCATATAATTCTGCATCATGGAGTAAACATATTTGCCGAGAACATCGGTTTCAATATTGACGATGTCGCCTCTTCGCAGAGAACCGAGAATGGTGTCGTTGAGCGTCAGCGGGATCAGATGTACCCCGAAACAACGGTCATCAAGTTCAACCAGAGTCAGGGAAACTCCGTTGATCGCAATACTGCCTTTTGGAACGAAATATTGCCGCAAATCTTTGATCATGCGGATTTTAAGCACATAATCATTGCCTTCTTTGCTGAAAGATAAAACTTCACTTGTTCCGTCAATATGGCCGGAAACAATATGTCCGCCCATGCGGCCCGACGGTTGAACGGCACGTTCCAGATTGACCATCTGACGGCTTTGGAGCAAGCCGAGGTTGGTTTTTTTCAAAGTTTCAGAGAGAGTAAAAAACTCCAATGAACCATCGGAATTTACTTTTTCCAAACTCAAACAGCATCCGTTGACGCTGACGCTCTCGCCGATCACGGGATCGGCAAATTTTTTCTCCGGGCGTATTTTAAGACGGGCAGAATCCGCAGATGAGGTGCGGGAAAGGAATTCGCCTTTGCATTCGATTATACCGGTAAACATAATATCTCCTTATTTGGGTCTTATTTGCATAAGCATGATATTTATTGTCCATGCATCTTTGACATCCATATATTTTATTTCGTGGCCTTTGCCCCAGCTGTCGGTGTAAATTATTTGATTTGTTTTTTTGTTGTATCCGTTGATGATACGCATGTGTCCGTTGACTTTGCCGATTTTTTTACCGTCTGTCATATTCTGGAAAGAATAAATTGCCCAGACAAGCGGAATGCCTTTGTCGATGGAGTTTTGGATTTCGGCGGTAAATTTATTTGAATTGCGTGTATCGCAGCAGCGAGTATCACGATAGATGCCGTAATCAAGAGATCCGATAATTTTTTCAAACGGCGAAAGCATACGTCTGCCGGAGAAGAAGTTTTTAATATCTATTCTCTCTTTTTTCTGTTTTTTGGCAATGTTATTATAATCTTCAAGCCGGTTTTTGAGATCTTTTGCGGTGAATTTGCTTTCATCAATAATATTTTCGATGTGGACGCCGAGTTTTGGTTCGAGGCGGTGGAGAACTTTGATGACAGTATCCAAATTTGTTCCTTTTTTTGTATCGCTTTGGGCAATTTGAGCTATGATCTGCTGGTCCACGGATGAGCCGTAATATTTCATGATCCTTTCAATGGTCGAAGCGGCGCAGTAGCCTTTGTCCCCCTGATTGACCATAGGAATATCAATAAAAACATCGCCGTTATCTGAATGTTTTATATTGAGTTGAAGCAGTTTTTTATCGGAAGAAGTTTTGAGTGAACTGCGTAAATCTTTGGCTTTGCCTTGCGGGCAGATCATGAGCTGGAGATATTCCGCCTGCGGACCTTTCAGGTTGCGGCGGATTAAATAATCTCCTGATGTTGAAGAATATTTCAAAGACTGCACTTTGAAATCTTCCAGTTTACGGGTTTCATTGACAGGTTTTCTGCAGGCGGTTGCAGCGGCACAGAAATAGGCAAGTTTTTTGTATAACTGTTCAAAAACTTTTTCATTTATCGGGCCGTCATCCCCGCGATTGTAGAGTGAAACGGAAATTGACTTCAGTTTATCATCTTCAAATTCAAGGAGCATTTCAGAGATATTTTTACCGCAAAAGGGAAGATAAACTTTGCTTTCTGTACGGTTGTAGCGGAGAACAGAGTTGCTGTCGTTCTCCGAACGGAGCGGTACTGCAAAAATTTTGCGGCATTGCTCTTGGTCAAGAGTCCATAAATTATTTTGATTTGTTTTCAGTATTTTCCCAAAATCTGCTCCGCACAGAGCAAAGGTAAACAGGAAAAAAAGAAATATCATATTGGATTTCATCAATCATTCTCACTTTCCGTACGATAGCCGAATTTGCGGGGGATCTGTTGATAAAACAGATCGCCTCTGCGTACTTTGCGGTCGACTTTGAAGGTTATCTGCGAACCTTTCGGGGCAATATCGGGATATTTTTCGTCGAGCATGAAATGACATTTCTCTATTTCCATGGCTCCGGTGATTTTTCCGCAAATGAGAGCTTGTGAATTTTGTTCAAAATCACCTGCTTCAAGAGTTACTTCCGCAATCATCGAGCGGTTGAAAAAGTTGGTAACTTTGCCGAGAAAGCGTTTTTGAATCGGGGATTGATTGCCGGAAAGTTTACTCCATTCATCGAGATTTTCACCGAGATAGTAGCCGCCGTGCCAGAAGGAACGGTTGAAGGTTTTTTCAAGTTTTTTCATCAGTTCAGCAGAACTTTCATCGCTCAAAATGCCGTTGGAGGCGACTTCATCGAGAGCCCGGCGGTAGACGCTTACCACATTTGCGACATAATCTGCCGAGCGTCCCCTGCCTTCGATCTTGAAAACGGAAGCGCCGCTTTCAAGCAGCTCCTTTAAATGATAAAGCATACATAAGTCTTTGGGCGACATAACATTGGAATTTTCCAATACAAATGTTGTGCCGCTGTCGGTATCTTTGATTTCATATTTTCTGCGGCAGGGCTGGAAACAGCGGCCGCGGTTGGCGGACTGGTTGCAGGTGATCTGGCTCATAAAACATCTGCCGCTCTGCGCCACACACAACGCTCCGTGAATGAATATTTCTATTTTCAGCAGTCTGCCTGACGGACCGCAGATATTTTCTTCTCTGATCGAGCGGCAGATAGAAGCAATATCTTCAAGTGCAAGTTCTCTTGCAAGTACGGCGACATCTATGAAATTGGCGGCGAAGCGTACTGCTTCAATATTTGAAAGGTTCATCTGCACGGAACCGTGAACGCTCAAGCCAATGCTCCGTGCATAAGAGATCACAGCAAAATCCGACGCAATGACGGCATCGACTCCGACATTTTTTGCATGATCGCAGAGTGAACGCATTTTTTCAAGTTCGCTGTTGAAGATAACCGTGTTTAATGTCAGGTAAAGTTTTTTGCCCGCTTTGTGGACAAGGCGTACCGCTTCGCCGAGTTCGTCAAAACTGAAATTCATCGTCGCATGTGAACGCATATTCAAATCGCCCACACCGATGTAAACAGAATCAGCTCCGCTCCTCAAAGCGGCAGAAAGGGAGGCAAAATCGCCTCCCGGTGCCATGATCTCAAATTTATTGTTCATAACTTATTTAAAAAGTCCTTGTAAAGATTTGCCGGCGTCCTGCAAAGATTTATTGATATTTTTGCCTGCATCTTTGGTTGATTTGCCAATGGTTTCGCCGAAGTCAACAATGCCGTCGGAAACATTTTTGGCGGCAGTGACGACAGCTTCGATGACTGCGTCGTAGAGAACGATGAAAAATTCACTGACAGGTCTGCCGTCGCCGATATCATTCATTTCCATAGGCGGCAGGATCAGCGGAACTTTAAACATGGTGAAATCGCAATCACGGATGAGCAGATGGCGGATGATCATCTGCTGGGGTTCTTTTTCCGGTTCATCTGCGGCGGGTTCTTCTTCGGTTTTTTCTTTGGGTTCGGTTTCAGCATTTTTTTCGGATTTTTCCAGAGCTTTGCCGATGTCTTTGAAATTGTTGGTGTCCCATTGGGTTTCCATCGTGGCGTGCATCCCTTCGAGGATGACCTCTTCGATTACCAGTTTGGGTGCTGCGAGGGTGAACATATCTACATCGACCTCAAAATGTCCGAGTTCAAAGGCATAAGGAGCATCGTAACCTTCGGGATTGTGAATTTTGACATTTCTGATGTTTACCGCACCGTCAAAAATATTGATGAAAGCAAAACCGATTTCAACTTTTGTCTTCAAAACCTGACTTGCAACAGGCGGAACAACAAAAGTTACAATAATTCCGGGCAGGAAAATCAAAAGCAGGATCACAACAGCGGCAATACTGCCCCATTTGATCGTGCGTTTTTTCCATTTCGGCATGTTTTTTTCATTTCCGTTGACATTTTTTGCGGCATCTTCATTTGAATCGGCAGTGTTTTTTTCTTCACTCATAATTTTGATCCTCCATATAAATAATGTGTTGACAGTTATCACAGAAAGCGACGGCATTTACTGCTGCGCTGTTCAATGTTTGCGGGGTTATTTTCAAGTGGCAATGTCCGCAGGTGCCGTTATGTATCGGGACCAGCGGCTTGCCGTTTCCGCGTTTGAGCAGATTTTCATATCGTGCGAGAAGTTCGGGTTCTATGACTTTGGAAAATTTTGCTCTTTCCGTTTTCAAATCTTCGAGTTCTTTTTTGATGTCATTTGCAAGTGTTTCAAGATCAAAGAATTCCATTTTCAGAGAAGCATTCTGTGATTTGACATCTTCAGCTGATTGTCTTGCAGCTTTTTTGGCATCTTCGATTTTGTCGAGGAGTTCTATTACGGAACTTTCTTCATCGCCGATTTTATTTTTGAGATCGGCGATATTTTGCAGCATTGCCTGATATTCGTTATTTTTCTTGACCATGGCAGACTGGGTTTCAAGTTTTTTGATATTGTCTTTGAAATCGGAGATCCTGCCCTCACAGCGCCGCATTTCAAGTTCGAGGTCCTGCACAACTTTCTGTGCTTTTTCGACTTTGACACGATTGGCTGCCGCCTGATTTTTGAGGGCGATTTTTTCCGGGGGGATAAGAGTTAATCTTGTTTCCAGCGCCCGTATGCGTAAATCTTTGTCCTGCAATCGGTTAAGGTTAATGATCCATGGTTCTTCAATCATTTTCAGAACAACTCCTCTGAATTTGACGGATTTTTGCCGTCGATTCCAAGTTTTTTCCATGCTTTCGGGGTTGCGACACGGCCTTTCGGAGTGCGGACAAGATAACCTTTCTGAATGAGGAAAGGTTCATAGACATCGGCGATGGAGTCTTCATCTTCGCCTATGGAAACGGAAATATTTTTGATGCCGACAGGGCCGCCGTGGAAATTTACGATAATGGTTTCGAGGATACGCACGTCCATTTCATCCAGACCGTCGCTGTCGATATTGAGCATTGAAAGTGCTTTATAGGCAACATCTTGCGTTATTTGTGAATCGGCTTTTATCTGTGCGTAATCTCTGGCACGGCGCAGCAGATTGTTGGCGATACGGGGAGTCCCTCGGCAGCGTGAAGCGATTTCCAGCGCACCGTCAGGGTCAATGCCGACATTGAGGATCGAGGCGGAGCGGGTGATGATTTTTGCGAGATTTTCACTGTCGTAATAGTCCAGACGGGCGTTGATGCCGAATCTTGAACGCAGAGGAGCGGAAATCATTCCCTGTCTTGTGGTCGCACCGATGAGGGTGAATTTGGGGACATTGAGCCTGACGGAGCGCGCTCCCGGTCCCTGTTCGAGCATGATGTCGATGAAAAAATCCTCCATTGCACTGTAAAGATATTCCTCAACGGATGAGCTTAAACGGTGGATTTCGTCGATAAAAAGAATATCTCCCTCCTGCAATGAGGTCAGCAAACCTGCCAGATCGCCCGGTTTTTCGATGGCTGGACCGCTGGATGATTTGACATTGCATCCTCTTTCGTTGCCGATTATGTATGCGAGAGTGGTTTTTCCGAGGCCGGGGGGGCCTGAAAGAAGGATGTGATCAAGCGGTTCGTTGCGTTCTTTGGCGGCGAGAACGAAAAGTTCAAGTTGTTCTTTGATATTTTCCTGACCCGGAAAATCGCAGAATTTCAGCGGTCGAAGGCTCTCTTCTTTGGCAAAATCCTTCTTATTTAATACAGATGTTATAAATCTTTCAGACATAAGACTTGTTTTTTTCAAAATTTATGTTAAATTTAATAGGTGCAAAATTTTTTTCCGTTTCGGCGTGAAAAAAGTTCTACGCTTACATTAAATGTTTTTTTGAAAATTTCAACCTAAAGAAATAAAAAAGGAAAGGATTTTTTTATGTCTGACAACAAAATGTTCAAAGATTGTGCGAATACCATTCGCAGTCTCAGTGCCGATGCAATCCAGAAAGCCAAGTCCGGCCATCCCGGTATGCCTCTCGGTTGTGCAGATTACGCTTTCACTCTGTGGGCAAAATATATGCGCCACAACCCCGCCAATCCTGAATGGTTCGGCAGAGACCGTTTCGTTCTCTCCGCAGGTCATGGTTCAATGCTGATTTATTCACTGCTGCATTTGTTCAACTATGGTCTTGATATTGAAGAACTTAAAAACTTCCGTCAGTGGGGAAGCCGCTGTGCCGGTCATCCCGAACACGGCGAATGCCCCGGAGTTGATATTTCCACCGGTCCTCTCGGCAGCGGTTTCTCCTCCGCAGTCGGTATGGCTATGGCAGCCAAAAACTTTGCTGCCCGTACCGGTATGGCAGGTACTGAACTTGATGCACAGCGTATTTTCGTTGTTGCCGGCGACGGCTGCATCATGGAAGGCTGCACTTCTGAATCCGCTTCTCTGGCAGGTCATTTGAAACTTGACAACATCATTGTTTTCTACGATGACAACTCCATTACCATCGAAGGCAGCACCAATCTCGCTTTCAGCGAAGATGTTGAAGCACGCTTCAAGAGTTACAACTGGCGCGTCCTCAAAATCGAAAACGCCAACGATATCGAACAGTGCGATGCCGCTCTCGCAGAAGCTGTCAAAACCGACGGCCGTCCCACTCTCATCATCGG
>JAZRBX010000291.1:0-2716 GCA_045635285.1 Victivallaceae bacterium | reverse complement strand
GGCCCCGATCCGTTTCTAACGTTTTCAGGTGCAATTTTCGATCTACACAAGCTCCATTGAGCGATTATTACCGTAGAATAAAGATGTGTCTAATAGAGAAAAACAGCAAAACTTGCAAAAATCTCGTGCCGTATAAGAAATATTCCGCACTTTTTATATGCTGAAAGGAACGGTTTTTACCGAATTAAAAAATCGTTTTCTCTGCATCAGGCAAGCGGTTCCGGGAGCGGAAATTCATTTCTGCCCTGATCGACAATGTACTCTCTGCCCCAAAGTTTCAGGGTGAATTTTTCGGAACTTTCCACCGTTGCTCTGCCGTTTTGAGGATCGGCGATCAGCGTGACAGTGTTGCTGCCCATTTTCAGATTTTCGATACCGCTGCGCTGATTTGAGCGCGGCTCCCAGACCAATGTTCCTTTCAGAGTGTTGACATCGCGGATACCGAGAAGGTTTTCGATGAAAAGCGAAATCGGCCCCAATGCCGACCAGCCGCAGAAATCAGGACGGGAATAGACATCCTCTCTGCTGGTCGACGGAAGATCTGCCGTAGGGGAATAACACTCCCAGATCGTGTGCGGTTCCACCGATTGCCAAGTGCGGAACTGCTGTGAAATGATATTGCGGGCAATGGAGTCGGCAAGATCGGTAAAACCGTATTTTTCCAATGCTTTGACACTCATATAGAGCGTCGGCATCCAGATTCCGCCGCGCCAGTAACTGCCTTTGGGTGAAAAACGCGGATCATCACGGCTGACACTGGGAACGGGATATTTTCCGCCGAGTTTGTTCGGATCATCCAGAACTTTCCGCAACGCTTCGGCTTGATCGTCATCGCACATTTCCGCCATCATGGGCCAGACGGATGCGGGAGTAAGCACTTTGCTGAATCCGCTTTCGTCAGTTTTGAAGTCAAAATACATCTGATCTTCCTTTGACCAGAATCGTTCATTGACCAGTTTTTTCTGCTCCTCATATCTGGCATTCCATTCGGCAGCTTGAAGATCATCGCCGATTTCATGGAAAAGACGGGAAATATAGAGCGCACTCAACCCCTGCTGGGCAGAGAGATCCAGCCAATAGATGGATTTGTAATCATCATCGCCCCGCGGAGTATTATCCATGCCGCTGGGACAGCCTGACCAGAGAAAACCTTTTCCCGCGACCCACTGAGCAGCAACAGTTGCGGAGGAGTGGGGAAGATTCGTTCCCGAACGGAGCTGTTCCAGCCAGAAATAGTGCTGCTGCAGATATTGTTTTTCCACCAGAACTTTGCGGATACGCTCCTTGTCGCCTGTGTGCTTGAAATATTCATATTCGGTCCATGCAAAAAGCGGCGGATTATCAGGATGATGCACTTTCAGCACCATGCTTTCTCCGTCGTGCAGGACACGGTAAAAGTTGTCCAGACTCTGGATTCCGGGGAAATGCGCCGCGGCATAGCGGCAGAACTGCACCATGAAACAGGTATCCCAGATCCAGATACGGTGGCTCCTTATACCTTCATTCATGTAAGTTTGCACGGGAGCCCCCGGACAGGTGAAAATATGGGTCCATGCCGACTGCCATGCGGTATAGTAAAGGTCGATAAACTCCTGGTTTTCATCGTAGATCGGGCGGGGAACGATATTGCGGTCCATTTCTGAATTTTCTTCAGTAAACAGAGATTCTCCCTGAGGAAGATTGGCTTTGATAAAATCATTCAAAACCTGTTGATCATCATTGACCAGATTCTTAATCATATTTTATTCCTCGTTGATGTCCCGAATTTTTTGATGGGACGAGTTGTTTGATAAAAGTGCATCTTGCCTTTGTTTTTTAATGCCTCCGAAAAAAATAAAGGAAAGAATCAGAAGCTTGATAAAATTACTGCGGGAATGTCGATTTGTCAAGCTGAAAATGGTTTTTTTGGGGACGAATTGGTAAAAAAATGGTAGCGGGGAGTGGAATCGAGCCACTGACGTTCAGGTTATGAGCCTGACGAGCTACCACTGCTCTACCCCGCAACATCTTTCGTTTGCGTTGCGTATAATATATATCATTTTCGCTTTTTGTCAAGGAGTTTTATTGCTTTTTTTTATGTTTTTTTGCTGTTTTCGTTTTTTTATGCCTCTTCACGGGCGTATTCAATGTTTATCCGTTTGCCTTTGATGCCTTTTTCCTTGAACTTGCGGATGATCAATTCGGCATCGCTCTCTGATGCTTCAACATAACTGAATTTGTCATAACAATCAACTTTGCCGATATAATACCCCTTTATTTTGGTGCGGTTATAAATCAAATCAAGAATTTTTTTCGCACCGAAGCCTTCATCTTTGCCGCAATTGAAAAACAGTTTGACATATTTTGAAGATTTTTTAGGCAGACGGTCGTTTTTCTTTTTCGGTTTCTCATCTTCAAGTTCCCGGTAGCTCTCTATTTGCAGTTCGTTTTTGCAGAAGTTGCGCAGCAATGAAGCCACCAGAAGGTCAGGGGCAAATTCTTCCAGTAATTCTTCGGCAAAGTGCATATAGCATTTGTGATGATTTTTTTCAGAAATATTTTTCAAGTTCTCCTGAATAGTACCGAATCTTTTGGCTACAATATCTTTGGGTGAGGGGAGTTTTTCCTTTTTGATGTCGACTTTGACATCCTGTTTGATACGGTTCATGCGGCGTACTTCGCCGGGAGTTACAAAAGTTATTGCCTTGCCGTTTTTGCCCGCCCGTCCGGTTCTGCC
>JAZRBX010000290.1:0-2665 GCA_045635285.1 Victivallaceae bacterium | reverse complement strand
AATGACTGTATTGCTGTCGAGGGCGATTATTGAAATTTGTTCGCCTTTGACGGAGGAAAATGTACCGCCTTCAAAAATTACAAATAATTCTCCATGATCGGTTATCATCCGTATATCGGGGAGTTCTTCGGCGTATCGGGTAAGCAGAGAGAGATTGCCGAGCGTGTGATCTTCTCTTTTGCCGGTTGCTCCCAGAATCACGATACTGCTGTAATTTTTTGAGCGGCAGTATGCAAAAGCCTTGCTCAAATCGTTGCTTTCCTGCTCAGGAACATGCACGATTTTGTCTGCGAATTTCATTTTCAGCTGATTGGCGAGAGAGTCGAGGTCGCCGACGATGGCATCGGGTTCAAGTCCGAAGCGGAGAAGTTTCTCCGCCGCACCGTCGCAGCAGATGATGCGTTCTGCGTGTTTGAGTATTCGCATGGTTGCGGGAACAGACGGAAAATCTCCGTCTGCGAGAATTACAGTCGAGTATTTTTTATTCATTTTTAATTTTCGCCTCTTTTGTCCATTGAATACAGAATATTATGCCGTTGGCAAGAGCAATGCACCACATGGCAAGAGTGGCAAAAGATTCACCTTTTGCCAGATAAAGCTGAAACCACATGACGATTGATGCAAGGTTGACAATTGTCCACAAAACCCATTGTTCTATACATCTTTTGACCGTCATGATCATCGCCGCCACCGAAAGGACCGTGGTCAAACTGTCAAGCCCGGGGGTCCTTCCGCCGAGAATTTTTAACAGCAGAGCATAAATCGCAATTGCCGCACCCGAAAGCACCACAAGCAATATTCTTCCCTGCAAAGTGAGATTGGTTTTGTAAATTATTTTTTCTTTGTTCAAATTTTTCCGCCAGAAAAAAAGTCCGACAAACATCATCGGAAAATAATATCCCCAGTTCAGCATTACTTCGCCGTAAAACTGATGCTGACAGGAAATCAATCCGTACGCAAAACTGTTTATCATCCCGAAAAAGTAACAGCTTGCTTTGCCTTTACCTGCCCAGAGCGCATACCATGTGCCTGTCAAAGCGGAAATTATGCCGAGCCATGTATCTTTCAGATAAAGCGACAGAAAAATTATGGCACAGGTACAGAAAATGAGCCATGCGATCTCCCATTTTTTCCATGAGGCAAAGATTTGTTTCAAATAATTTGTCAGATGTCCGTAAAACATAAAAAATCCTGTCTTTTGTTTGCAATCTATATAAAATACAATCTTTTTTGACAAATTCCACAAGTAAAAGGAAATTTTTTTCGCTTTTATCTTGAAAAATGCCTAAAATGTATTAAATTACATATATGTACCAAGAGTGTTTTTTCTCAAACTTTTAATAACATAACTGAAAGGTTACAAAAAATGGCTATTTCTCCGCTTCAGAAAGCCCGCAGTGCTTACGCACCTAAACTCCCCGTCGCTCTCCGCAAAGGCGCACTCGTTAAAGTCGCTTCCGGCGAACCCACCACCGCTGTCAGCGATGTCGAAAAAATTCAGGCTCTTTTCCCCTCCACTTTCGGCAGCCCCGTGCTGACTTTTGAACAGGGCGAAGGCGCAAAAGGCAACGCAATCAATGTCGGTGTCATCCTTTCCGGCGGTCAGGCTCCCGGCGGTCATAACGTTATCGCAGGTCTTTTTGCCGGTATCAAATCCATCAACGCCGATTCCAAACTCTACGGCTTCCTCAAAGGACCTGACGGTCTGGTCAAAAATGAAGTCATGGAACTTACCTCCGACATCATCGACGCTTACCGCAATACCGGCGGTTTTGATATGATCGGTTCCGGCCGTACCAAACTCGAAACTGAAGAACAGTTCAAAAAAGGCGCAGAAAACTGCAAAGCTCTCAATATCTCCGCTCTCGTCATCATCGGCGGCGACGACTCCAATACCAACGCATGTCTGCTCGCTGAATACTACAAGAGCAACAATATTCCCATTCAGGTCATCGGCTGCCCCAAAACCATTGACGGCGACCTCAAAAATGAATGGATCGAAACCAGCTTCGGTTTTGATACCGCCTGCCGCGTTTACAGCGAACTTATCGGTAACATCGGCAGAGATGCCAACTCCGCAAAAAAATACTGGCACTTCATCAAACTTATGGGCCGTTCCGCTTCTCACATCGCTCTGGAATGCGCTCTCCAGACCCAGCCCAACGTCGCTGTGATCTCCGAAGAAGTTGAAGCCAAGAAAATGACTCTCGGCGAAGTCGTCAACTCCATCGCCCAGGTCGTTGCCGCACGCGCCGCCAAAGGTTTGAACTTCGGTGTTGCTCTCATCCCCGAAGGTCTGATCGAATTCATCCCCGAAATCAAATCTCTTATCGCTGAACTCAACGACCTTCTCGCACAGGAAGCAGAAGAATTTGCAAAAATCAGCGAAGCCGATGCAAAAATCGCTTTCGTTATCGGTAAACTCGGCGCTGAATCCAAAGTCGTTTTCGCTTCTCTGCCCAAAGGCATCCAGCTTCAGCTCTGCAATGACCGCGACCCCCACGGCAACGTTCAGGTTTCTCTCATTGAAACTGAAAAAATGCTCGCTGAAATGGTCAAAACCCAGCTTAAATCCATGCCCGATTTCAAAGGAAAATTTGCTTCACAGGTCCACTTCTTCGGTTATGAAGGCCGTTGCGCAGCTCCCTCAAACTTTGACGCTGAC
>JAZRBX010000289.1:0-3497 GCA_045635285.1 Victivallaceae bacterium | reverse complement strand
TTCAACAAATTTGACGCCGATACCGCCGAGATCGACAGCACCGAAAATCTGTCCGCTGCCGTCGCCGAATGAGAAACCGGCGGGAGATTTTGAATCTTTGAAAGTATTTTCAACGATCGGAGTGTCGCTGCCTTTGAGGTAAATTCCCCATTTGTTGGCAGTTGTGTCGCATTTGATGACAAAAGTCTGAAATCTGCTGATGCCGAAGTCAAAGGGTGTTTTTTTGCGGTTGGCAGGCGGCGGAGCGAAAGTAATCAGACCGTCTTTGGCAAATTCAACATACGCCCACATGCTTTTGCCGTCTTCAGGGGCCATGGTAATGCTGAACATGAACTGGGCTTTTTGAGTTGTATTGTCATTCAAGCGCAAATCAAATTCAAATTCGGCTTTTTTGACGCCGATGGGAATGCCTTTGACATCACAGCGTACCCATTCTCTGCCGTCTTTGGGAGTTCCGTGTGATTGAACACGCAGAACGGGATAGGGGCGTTCGGGGATGGAGTGGACATAGGCATGTGCGGAGTTGCTTTTGTACATGCTGTAACCGCCGTAATTGCCCTGTCCGAAAGGATTTTTTTGAGGGTCAAAGGCGTAGAAAATATCAAAACCTTCGGCTCTGGGATTGCCGGAAGTTTGCTTGATATTGTCATTTTTTTCAACTTTGAAAGTTGCAGCCATGATTCGGGAGAAGGGACTGTCGGTAACTTTGCCGAAGAAATTGCTTTCGTCATAGATGACCATAAGTTCATTGGGAGCGACTTCAAGCACGGAAGCATAACTGCTGGAGCTGCCGCGCCAGATGCAGTAACGCTGATATTTTTTGCCTGTTCCTGTGAAATCGACAAACAAATGAACATTGGGGCGTCCTGTTACCAGTACGAGAGTGCCGTTTTCAAGCAGTCTGGCATGAGGAGATGCACCGAAATTGGCGGCAAGTTCGGACTCGCTCCAGCTTTCACCGTTATCAAATGAGCGTTTCTGGCGGCATGCTTTGTTGCCGTCAACACGGTAAATGGCAAGGATCGCACCGTCTGCAAGTTCAACGAGAGTTGTTTCATTTGCACCTTCGGCATCGTTGAATTCAGGTTCGGCGACGGTGGAGAGATAACGCCATGTCTGACCGTTGTCATCGGAGCAGTAACTGAAAACATGGGCTTTGTTTGAACCTTCTTTAACACCGTAGGCAGTACCGATAAGTCTGCCGCTGCGGGTGCATATGAGGTCGCGGTGAGCGTGTGCGCTTGAAACATAGGGAAGGGTTATTTCTGCATTGTGGGTTTCAACTTTGCCGTCGGCAGAGAATTTATTGATAATGAGGGAGTGGACTTTTTTCGCATTTCTTTCCCAGATGCCTGCGCGGATGCGTTCGCCGAGTTTGTTTTCGCAGGCGTTCATGCCGCTGACAAAGTAGCCCTGCGGAGGTTTCTGCCATGTTTTGCCGTTGTCAAAGGAGATTTCACTGCATCCTTTTTCGGTGATGGTGTGAACACCTTTTGAATGGTTGAGGTGGATTGAGCCGTCTGAATAACGGTTGGCAAAACAGAAATTCAAATCATCAGGATAACCTTCGATCAGGCGGATATCCAGCGGAATGAGTTTACCTCCGTTGAGGTTGATTTCTGCTGCATGTCCTGCAAGTGCAGTAAGCATACAGAGTAAAAGTGTTGTTTTTTTCATATTTTTACCTTTGTATTTTAAAGAATGACAACTTTTGTCTGTTATTATAAAATACCTTCATTGACAGAAAAATGCAATCGTTAAAGGGTGTAATTTTTTTGTTGTTGTGGTGTGTTTTTTTAAATTTATAAAAAAGAGTATTGAAAAATAAAAAAACAGTGTTATTATATTTGCAGAATATGGAGCCATTATGAATACTAATAATAAAAACGATAACGCAAGTCAATTTTCCGGATTGAAACCGCAGACTCTGGAGGAGTTGAACTCTTTTTTAAAAAATCCGAAGGCAGAAATAAATCTTTTCTTTGATTCCGAGGACGATGGAAATCACAGCCACAGATATTGGGAACTGCTTTTTTTCCGCCACAGAGAAACCAAAAAAATTATAAAACTGAATATCGTCCCGCCGGGAATTTCTCACAAAAGTATGTCAACTGCGTTGTTTCCCGACGGTTTGCGTCTGCAGTTGACCAGAAGTCTTTTCACCGGCTCTGACGGCAGATATTTGCTTAAAGAATATTTCGGAAGCTCCGGTATCCTTGAATTGCTGATATGCGATTTTGAGCAAATAAGAAGATGCCGCAGCAACAATTTGAGCAGAGAGATTGAGCAGCGTCATATTATGAATATGAAAGAAGACCTTATCCAAATGCTCAATACTCACATAAAATACCGTTTCACTATCAGCCGCAAACAGCATTTGTTCCACGCTAAAACATATATTATTTCCAATGCTTTCCGCTTCGATCTGCAAATGAGCGAAGTTTCAGATTATATCGGTATCAGTCCGAACTCTCTGTCAAAACTTTTCCGCGTCAATCTCGGATGCACCGCACGGCAGTATCTGGTGAAAGTCAGATTGCGCAGAGCTTGCGAAATGCTCAATGATAACAGTCGCGAATTGTATCAGGTCGCCGCCTATTCAGGGTGGAAAGATTATAAATATTTCGCCAAAGTCTTCCGCAAAGAATTCAAAATGACCGCCGGTGAAATGGCGGAAAAATTCAGAAATAATGAAATGACGATCGCTGATGTTGACAAAATTATCGGCAATTATTGAAAATTTGCGACATGAAAAAGGGGAGGCTCAAGCCTCCCCTATAATTTAAACAGTCTGTATTTGCTGTATGATTTTTCAGTCAACAGGTGTCAGACGGATGAAAAATGCTTCCGGTTCTTCGGTCTTTCTGAAAGAAAGTATGTTATTTTCCACTGTATATTCCCATTTGCGGAGATTGGTAAAGACGGGATTTTCCTTATTCAATATCTCAATGGCTGCAACTTTGAAATTTTCAGGGATCGTGAAGTTGATCGTGCGTGATTTCTGCAAATAGCAGCCGAGTGTGATTTCAATATCGCTGCTGCGGCTCAAAACTGCAAGTGCTTTGACATTCGGTTCTTCACAGTCAAGTTCCAGAGCGATACGGCGTTCGGCATTGTTGAACATGCCGCAGAATTTTTCAAACATGAAATACTGCGGAGTCGGCAGACGGCGTTCGTCAAAAAGTCCGTAACTTCCGGGCATGGCGGCGGAGTAGTAGCACGCCCTTTCAACCGGGGTATCCTGCAAACCGCAGAGAACTGTACCTGCAAAAACTGCTCCGTCAAAACCTCTTACACGGTTGGATTCACGCAGATAACCGACATGATCGGGGAATGACTGCCAGACCGGACTGCCGTGCCATTCATCGATCCACATCGGAATATCGGTATAACCGTATTTGTCAAGCATTTCTCTGCGTTTGAAAGTTTCCGCAAGGATTTCCGCGGGAGTATGATAGTATGCAGTATAGCATACAAAATCCAGCGGCAGATCTTTT
>JAZRBX010000288.1:0-4224 GCA_045635285.1 Victivallaceae bacterium | reverse complement strand
GCATCTCCGGTTTTGCGGAAATCATTTTCCGGTTCAAGCAGAGGATAATCAAGTTTACTTTTCTCCGGCATCATCGCGCGGATTTGTGCGTGCATGACCATGATGCGGGGCAAATCCTGTCTGCCGCTGCGAAGCATTTGATGTTGTTCCTGACTCATACTGATAAGCTGTCCCTCGCTTTTCACCCAACTTCTGGAGTTTGCCCCCCACCACAGGCTCAAAAAATCGAAACGGAAACCATCGATTATCATGGTATGATCAATTTGACCGGCAGGGAAAAATTTTCCGCCGTTTGCAAGGAACAATTCATCACAGTTTGTTTCTGTTATATCATGGTTGCCGAGGACGGCGTAAACAGGTACGGAGAGATACTTTTCAAAAATTTCAGCACTTTTTCTGATTTCATCGGCAGTTCCGTTATCGGTAATATCACCGCCGTGGATGACCATAGAAGCGTTTTCTCTGCGGACAACTTCATCCAAAGCTCTGATGAGCGCATCCGCACTCTCCGAATATCTCGGCTGCATCTGCCATCCGCTGAAATTTTTACCGCCGATATGGCTGTCTGTTACATATACAAACTTCATTATACTGCACCTGTTTCTTTCAAAAATTTTTGTCATTGCTTTACATTTACTGCGGAATCAAAGAAAAAACAAATCGACATATATATAATTTTGACAACCCATATACAATAACAGAAACAATGGATTTTTTGCAACAAATATTTATAAATCATTTAAATACAACAACTTATCATTACCCCCCCCGATTTTTCAAGACCTTATTCTAAAATTGTTGAAAGTTTTTTAAAAATAAAGCGAATCAAAATCGAACTTCGGACCGACATTGCCGATGTTATGCAAATTTCAAATCGGCATGCGTTTTTGTTTCTAAAATTACATATTGTGTTTTATTCTTATATACAAAAGGAATTGATTTTTATTTTTCATACGGTTATAGTACGATAAAATCAGTTATTTTTTACTCAAAAAAACAAAAAAACAAACAAAAAAAAGGAGATTTTTCAAAATGGAAATGCTCACCAACAACTGGATCGACTACCTGATCGTAGTAGGCTATCTGCTTGTTACAGTCGGTATCGGGATCTACTTCTCCCGTGACAAACGCAACAGCGAAACCTATCTGCTCGGCGGACGCACCCTTCCCCCGTGGCTTGTCGGTATTGCCTGTATGATGTCAATGTTCAGTTCAATTTCCATTGTGTCCACTCCCGGTGAGATTTTCAACAACAGTTTTTCACTGCTTTCTCTCTCTCTGCTCTATCCCTTCCTCTCAATTCCCGCATATTTCCTTTTTGCGAAATTCTGGTTCAAACTCGGCAGCTTCACCCCCTACGAATACCTTGAATACCGCTATGACAAAGGTGTCCGCGGCGTAGTTGCCTTCTCCTCTTTCTATCTCCGTGTTATTTATATAGGTATGGTTCTTTACACATCTTCCAAAATTTTCGAAGGTGCTTTCGGCTGGCCCGCATGGTTCTCCATCCTGCTGACCGCCAGCGTCGGTATCGCCAGCTGCTTCATGGGCGGCAGCAAAGCCGTTATCTGGACCGACCTCTTCCAGGCTATCATCACTTTCGGCGGTCTTATCGCCATCATCGGTATCGCGGCATGGAAAATTGACGGACACTTTTTCTCCGGCATCACCATCGCATGGCAGGACGGCCACGGTCTGACCGAATATGCCAAACCCGAATTTTACAGTTTCACCCCCTATGAACGCGTCCTTTTCTGGCTGCTCCTCTGGGGTATAATCAATAACATCCTCGTTGACGCCTGCTCCAATCAGGTCGTTATCCAGCGTATTCTGAGTACCAAAAACTGGATCGAAGGTCTTAAATCACAAATCTACTCCAACGGTCTCGGTCTTCTTTCCACCATAATTCTGGTTGTTATCGGTTTCCAGATTTACACTTTCTACAAACAGAATCCTGTTGAAGGTCTCCACGGCGATATTGCTTTGTTCCACTTTGTAAAAAATCATGTTCCCCAGCCGCTTTCAGGTCTTTTCATGGCTGCCATGCTCGCTGCTATCATGAGTACAGTCAGCGGTGTGGTCAACTCTCTTGCCGGTGTCTGGGTCAAAGAATTCCACATCAAATTCATCAACAAAGGTCTTGACGAAGAAGGCGAATTCAAACTTCTCCGCAAAACAACTCTCATTATCGGTATCATCGGTATCCTGCTCGCTCTCGGTCTTGACTTCTCCGGAAAATGGTTGCGCCAGTCCGTAGTCGAAGTCGGTACATTGTTCTACCTCCTCGGCACGGCAATTCTTCCCGCTTACATGCACGCCGTCATCTCCAGAAAGGCCAACTCCGCTCTCATCTGGGCAATCACTTTCTTCGGTCTGGCAGAAGGTTTGACCTGGAACGTCTGGTATGCTCTCTCCCGTTCCTCCAAACAGGCTTGGGTGGAAGCTACCAAAGGTATGACTCCCGAACAGGCATCACAGGTTGATTTCGGCTGGGCAGGTCCGCTCGAATTCAAATACATTGTCCCGTTTATCGTCATCATGGTCGTCTGTTTCCTGCCTTACATTTTCCGCAAGTACAAATGGTCATGGGCAATTCTCCCGCTCATCATCGTTGCCGCTGTTATCGCCATTCCCGCATTTTCACGCAACTACGGATTTGCCACCATCAATAATTACACTGTCTACTTCGCAGTACTTGCAATCTTCCTCATTTTCAAAAATCAGCTGGAAACTTTCTTCAAATCCAATATTTCCAAGAACATTTCCGCTCTCATCGGATGTATGGGTGCAGGTGCCGTCGTTGGTTTACTGGTCTGGTACGCATTCAGCAACGCTCTCATCGGCGATATTCCGCAGGAACGCAGCTTTGCATTCACCATTCCGATCCCGTTCATCCTCTCCTTCATCCTCCTCTACTTCTGCCCCGTTCAGCCCAAAGAAAAATATCAGGGGCTGACCCTCGACAGCTGGAATGAAGAAATCCTTATGAACAAAAAAGAAGAACAAGCATGAACAGCTCAATAAAAATCCCGTCCGTTGAACTCCAAATCAAATACTCCGCAGATGTCATCGTCTGC
The DNA here is from genome assembly GCA_045635285.1 of Victivallaceae bacterium. Classification (GTDB taxonomy): domain Bacteria; phylum Verrucomicrobiota; class Lentisphaeria; order Victivallales; family Victivallaceae; genus RGIG5270. The sequence goes on along the minus strand of JAZRBX010000288.1, from coordinate 1,147 downwards.
GGAGGCGGTTCAGCAGGTTCTGCGGCAGCGATTGCCGCCGCAAGAAACGGTGCGAAAGTGCTTCTCCTCGAACAATCCGGCTGCTGCGGCGGTATGATTTCCAGAGGACTTCTCCCCAGTATCATCCACATGACCGACGGCAAAAATATCGTTGCCGCCGGCATCTGCAAAGAACTCGTTGACCGTATCAGTAAGGAATGCGGAACTGAAACAAGTTATGTCTGGCAGAACATCCGCCCCGAAAACTGCAAACGCATCCTCGATGAAATGCTTGATGATGCAGGAGTAAAAGTTTTTTTTGAAACTGCAGTTATCGGTGTAGTTTCCGAAAACGGAGAAATTCAGGCACTCGACTGCTATTCACCCGCAGGAAGATTTGCCGTTACAGGCAGAATTTTCATCGACGCTACCGGCGACGGCAATATCGCTGCTATGGCAAACGCCCCCTTTGAAACAGGCGACGGCAACGGACAATTCATGGCTCCGACCCTCTGCACTTACTTCGATAATATCGCCTACGCCAATGACAGAACCAAAGGCATCGGCAGAAACGAATGGTGCAAAGCCGCCGAAGAAAACAGACTCCCCGTCGATGAAGGACATTTCGTCGGATTTTTCAAAACAGGCGAATCATGCGGACTCGGCAACCTCGGACATATCTATAATACAAATGTACTCGATGTCGAATCACGCAGCAACGCTTTCAAAGAAGGAAGACAACTCGCTGTCAAATATCTCAAATTCTTTCAGGACAACGTTGACGGTTTCAACGATGCCGAACTTGCCATGTCTGCCGACATGCTCGGCATCCGTGAATCACGCCGCATAACCGGAGATTATGTACTGATCGAAGATGATTATATAAACCGCCGCCATTTCAGCGCCGACATCGGCAGTTTCGCCTACCCCATCGACATTCATGCAAATAATGCGGATGTAAAAAAACAATCTGAAGTTGAGAAAAAACTTGAATCTTCCGCATATCACTGCGGCGAGAATTACGGCATCCCGTATCGGGCATTGCTTACATGCAATACTGTAAATTTGATGACCGTCGGACGCTGTATGTCTTCAGACCGTGCCATGCAGGCTTCTCTGCGTGTCGTTCCCGGCTGTATGATCAGCGGTCAGGCGGCAGGCACAGCCG
>JAZRBX010000287.1:0-7720 GCA_045635285.1 Victivallaceae bacterium | reverse complement strand
CCTTGACGAAAACGGCAAAGTAAATATTCACTATTATACCCTCAACCGCAACTGGGACGCCGATTCACAGAAATTCTACCGCGCAACCGCAGAAGATCTGGAAAATAATGTCTGGACCTTCACTCAACTTCCCGGCAAACCCAAAGTCACTCGCCGTTCCGTGAATATTCAGCATTTCCCCGACGGCCCCGCCCGTGCAGATTGGTTCGGCAGCTGGTCAGGTTCTCATGAAAAATTCACCATGTACGATCCCCAAAAAGACGGCCCCGTAAAACTCAACCAGATGCGCGTCAAATACAGCGGTGCCATCGCCAATAATACAATCATGTGGAAAGGTACTTCGCAGGATTGGGGCGTCATTCAGGCTGTCCCCCGTGCCTGGTACAAAGTCTGGCGCAGAGGCAAAGATGATTCTCTGCTCATCGATACCAAACCTATGCTCGTTGACAAACCTGCAACCGGAGATTTTGAAGACCCCGACTCAACTCACGACAACTTCGTAGGTCAATGGCTCTCCGATGACGGAAAAACTCTCTATTTTGCTCATGCCAGATGGCTGCTTGCCAATGCTCCTTACAACAGCCCCCGATATGACAATATGGACGGACTCCGCATCCTCTATATCTGGAAAACAACTGACGGTATCAACTTTGAACAGACCGCTTTCACTCCTCCCGATGAAAACGATTCTCCCGTTTATCAGCAGTACGGTGCCAAAGCCATCCGCCTCAGAAATTCAAACGGCATGTACCTCGCTTTCGTTCTGCGTTACCGCTCCGATACTCAACAGATGGATACCGTCCTCGCATACAGCTGGGACGGCGGTGCATGGCACGAAATCAAAGGCCCCGTCTTCGCTGAAAACGGTCCTGCTTATTCATGGAATACAGGCAGCATGATCATCCCCAATGACGATCATTTCTTCATGCACACAGTCAATGTCGGCAATGACGCATTGATGCCCATTTATCGTGCCAGCAATTATTTCCACCACCAGGCAGCGCAGATCGTGGCATTTATTCCAGAATCAACCTTTGAAAAACTCAATGTCAATGTCCTCAAACGCTCTATCGTTGACCTTGAAAAATGGCCGCTTTTCAAAGAATACGGCGGCTATGAAGGGTTCTACAAATACTGTCAGCAATCAGGCGACAGTATCGGTTACATCCGCTACCGCCGTGACGGTTATTTCTACACCAAAGCAGGCGATGAAACCGCCGAAATGGTTACAAAATATATGACCGCTTCCGGCAAAATGACCGCCAATATCAAAATCGCCGATCACGGCTTTGCCAAAGTCGAACTCATCGACCAAGCAGGCAATACCATCGACGGTTACAGCTTGGAAATCCCCGGCGGCACCGATAATGTCGAAACTCCCCTCTTCGACACCTTGCCCGCTGAAAGTTTCAAAGTTAAAATCACCATGCAGAATGCTGACCTCTACACTTTGAACTTCTGAAAATAAATCATGCAAAATATTTTGCGGTGGAAACTTGATAAACAAGTTTCCACCGCTTTTTTTCGTGGATCGGGTTCCCCCGCAAGAAGATACTTTTTTATTGTAAAAAATATCTTTCAGATCAGTATCATTTTGATTTGAGCCATGCGGCAGAAATCTTTGATAGTTTCAAGATTTACACTTTGAGAATAAACAGAATGATGGGCACCGCCGTTTTCGATCCATTCTCTGACGGCATTTTTGAATGGTTTTTCTGTTACCCAAACTGCGTTTGCGACCGGAAGTTCCAGCATTTTTTCATCAGGCGGCACAGTATTTACAGGGTTGGCGAGCAGACGGAACTCATCTCCCATATCCAGAAGCGAACAGTTTATCGCTTTGCCGCAAACAGTATCAAAAATCAACCGTGCAGGAGCGGACTTGCCGCCGATACCAAGCGGATGAACTTCAAGAGATGGTTTGCCGGAAGCGATCGTCGGGCAAACTTCAAGCATGTGCGCTCCGAGAATACGCTCTCTGCCATGTTCCAGATGATAAGTATAATCCTCCATAAAAGAGGTTTTACTGTTATTTGATATAACTTTGAAAATCCGGAGCAAAGCGGCAGTTTTCCAATCGCCCTCTGCACCGAAACCGTACCCCGCCGCCATCAGACGCTGACATGCCAAACCCGGCAGCTGCTGCAATCCGTGCAAATCTTCAAATGTCGTTGTAAATGCTTTAGCTCCCAGAGTATCAAGAAATTTACGCAAACCTGCCTCCTGTTCAGCGGCTTGGCGGATTGAATACATTGTTTCTTCGCTGTGGTCGGGGATATTGTAAAGTTTTTTGTATTCTTCAACAAGAACATCCGTTTCGGCGGCAGAAATACTGTTTATACATTCAACGACATCGCCGACGCCGTAAGTATTGACCGAAAAACCGAACTGAATTTGAGCAGAGACCTTGTTACCTTCCGTAACTGCCACATTGCGCATATTATCACCGATACGGACAACTCTCAAATTCTGTGATTCATGCCAGCCGTATGCGGCACGGATCCAGTTCTCGATACTGTCAAGAACATCATTTTCCGTATAATGGCCGACAACGACTTTATGCGGGATCGCCATGCGTTTGCAGATATAACCGAACTCTCTGTCGCCGTGAGCCGCCTGATTGAGATTCATAAAATCCATATCAATACTCTGCCACGGCAGAAATTTATTGGCCTGTGTAGCCAAATGCAGCATGGGTTTCTGCAAAAGTTTCAGACCGTTTATCCACATTTTTGCAGGGCTGAAAGTGTGCATCCAGCAAATGATACCGATACAATCATCATCACTGTTTGCCTGTTTGACAGCACAAACGATTTCATTCTGATTGCGGACGGTCGGCATAAGAACGATATTGGCACTCAATTTGCCTGATTTATTGAGCTCATTTACAAGACTCTGTGAATTTTCTGCCACCTGACGCAGAGTTTCCTCTCCGTACAAATCCTGACTGCCGACAAGGAAATAAATTTTACTTTTGTCCATAATATGCGTCCTTTCCGTGTTTACGGGAATAATGTTTATTGATTATTGATTTTTTAAGTTCCTGCACCTGCGGATTTATCTGCTCGGTGAAAAGTGCCATTTTGGCAAGTTCTTCAAGCATTGAAGCATTATAAAGTGCTTTTTCTGCATTTTTCCCCCAAGTGAAAGGTCCGTGCCCGCCGACAACGACCATTTCAATTTCGCCGCTGTCAAGTTTCAGTTTCTCAAAATGAGAAACTATCTGCAAACCGGTTTCAGTTTCATAATCGCGCAGGATCGCCTCATCACTGATAAAATCCGTACAGGGAATACCAACCGGCAGATGATCAGCGTGAGTCGTTCCGTAAATCGGTATCTCACGCCCCGACTGTGCCCAGCTCGCAGCATAAGTTGAATGAGTATGAACCACACTGTTTATATGCGGAAAAGCACGATAAAGCACAGCGTGAGTTTTTGTATCGCTTGACGGACGCAGTTTTCCATCTACTTTTTCGCCGGTGAAATCAACTATCACAATATCTTCCAATTTAAGTTTATCGTAATCAACACCTGACGGCTTGATGGCAAAAACATTTTTTTCACGGTCGACACAGCTGACATTGCCGAAAGTATAAATCACAAGTCCGGATTTTGCCAGCTGCAAATTTGCGTCAAGACATTGCTTTTTCAAATCACTGAACATGGTCCATTATCTCCTTTTCCATAATATTTGCAAGATTGCAGTAATGCATATATTTTTTGCAATAGAAATCAACTTTTTCCTGACGGGGGAAATACTCCTTGTCATAACCCGGCTTCATATTCTTCATGGCTTCATGAATATTTGAATAAACTCCGGATGCGACAGCGGCAAACATCGCCGCCCCCAATGCACATGTTTGATCCGAGGCACAAACCCTGATCGGCATATTGAAAACATCTGCACAAATCTGCATGACCAGCGGAGATTTACGGGCAATACCGCCGATTGCAGTTACCTGTTTTATATCAACCCCCTCTTCCTGAAAACGGTCAATTATCTTTTTGGCACCGAATGCTGTCGATTCTATGAGAGTCTTGAAAATCGTCGGGGCATCTGTTCCCAGAGTCAAACCGAAAATCGCTCCCTTCAAATATTGATTGGCATACGGAGTCCTTCTGCCGTTCATCCAGTCAAGTGCGATCAGGTCATTGTCAGGTACAAGTTCAGCATCAGAGGAAAGTTTTTCCAGAGAAACATCCGCTCCGTATCCCGCAACTTTTCTGAACCACGCATAAATATCTCCGAAAGCGGACTGCCCCGCTTCAAGACCTGTCATACCGGGAATTATCGAACCGGAAACCTGACCGCAAATTCCCTGAATACAATTATTGATTTCAGAGGCAACTATCATATCGCAGGTGGAAGTCCCGATAACTTTGACCAATTCGCCCTCGCCGATCCCTGCGCCGACTGCCCCCATGTGGGCATCAAATGCGCCGACAGCCACAACCACATCCTGCGTCAAGCCGAAAATTTCTGCCCATTTGCAGGAAAGATTGCCGACAGGCACATCCGCAGTAAAAGTTTCATTGTCAAGTTCATCCCTGCGGCCCTTGAGCAGCGGATCAACTGAACAGAAAAATTCATCTTCAGGAAAACCGCCCCAAGACTCGTGCCACAATGCTTTATGGCCTGCGGCACATCTTGAAAGTTTTACCGCTCCGCCTGTCAATTCCGCAGTTATCCAGTCGCAATGCTCAACAAAATTGCAGCATGCCTTGCGAACTTGCTCATCACTGCGGAGGATATGCAGATATTTGGCCCAGAACCACTCCGCTGAATAACATCCGCCGGAATATGCGGTATAATCAGTATGATATTTTTTGGCGGCGGCAGTTATCTCCTGTGCCTCTCTGACTGCAGTATGATCTTTCCACAAAACAAACATCGCATTGGGGTTTTCTGCAAATTCCGGAGTCAAGGCGAGCGGAACTCCATCGCAATTTACAACACAAGGAGTCGATCCGGTACAATCAACACCTATCCCGCAGACCGCAGAAGCCGCCTGCCCCTTCAAAACTCCTCTGACCACGGAAGTCATTGCCTCAAGATAATCCAGCGGATGCTGACGGAAACGATTTTCTGCGGCATTACAGTAAAGCCCCCTGCTCCAGCGATCATAATTGCACACCGAAGATGCAATATTTTTTCCATGAGTATCCGTCAGAACTGCTCTGACACTGTCCGAACCGAAATCAAGTCCTATGAATAATTTTTCATCCATAACAAAATTTCCTGTAAACTGTTTAAAATATCCGATACTATTAAATTTACTATTTGCAAAATCATGTAAACAGTATATATTATTATAGCATATCAAACAATTAAAACAATTTCCAATATTATGAATAAAATATCCAATACTCTGATTATACCTGACGGCAGTTGCGAAAATTTTATTTCTTTCGGGCATTTCGGCGAAACTGAACTCTACCGCCGTGTACCCGTCTGCGGAGGTATAAGCCGCATTATGAAAAGCGGTTACGAAGTAAAATTTTATAAACACTCCGCCGCCGAACTCTTCTATGTAACCGGAGGCACAATGTATTTCATCTGCAACGGAGAAAAAATAACCGTCAAAAAAGGAAACTGCTTTTTTCTTCCTTCAAATCTCGATCTGCATGAATACGGCAATGACAGCAAACATGATATATCAACGCTCTGGTTTCATTTCCGTCCCGATATGCCGAATTTTCCGCAGAAAATAAAACTGCCGCAAAAATCATTCTGCCGCCATGCTTCATATTTGAAAGAAGTTTCACTCCTTGCCGAACTCCTCTATCATCAGGAGCGTACAGGCGATATTTCAGGTTCTGATACCGCAGTCATGCTCAAAAAATATCTTTTCAAGGAGTTCGACTGCAATAATTCCGCAAATGAAAAAAATGCAAATGAACAGCTTCAAAAAGTTTTTGAATGCGTTAAAAACAATTTGAAAAAAAAGTGGACCGTCAAAGAACTCGCCAAAATGGCATGTCTTTCCGAATCACATTTTTTCGCAATTACCAACAGAATTTACGGCGACACGCCTTACAATATCGTTCGAAAAATAAAAATGGAAAAAGCCGTTTCCATGCTCATTCGCAGCAATGCTAAAATCGAAAATATCGCCACTGAATGCGGCTATTCAAACGCTTTTGCTTTTTCAAAAGCATTCCGCCATGTTTACCGCCAATCTCCCGGCAGTATCAGGACAAGTGCTTCCTGCAGAATATCTGCCGCCAAACAAAAGTGAGCCGCCTGAATTTGGATATTATCCGATATTCACGGCAAAGAAAATTCAATCTTTTTTGAAACAGCGTTTGAGATGATATTCATTCAAAGGTGAAGTAAAGAAACTTACGATCACCAGCACCAATGCAGAAATCGGCAGAGCGTAAATCATTGTATCAACAAAAGGCCACGGTGAAATTGAAATCAATTCACTTTTGCCGAAAATCGCCTGACATATCCCCAGCGGCGCAGATTCCGAACGGTGAAGAAACAGCAAACCGAAAAGACTTACTGCAACTCCCGATGCAATGCTCGCCCAGACTCCTGCCGTCGTCGCCCTCTTCCAATAAAGTGCCGCAAAATACGCAGGCATGAACGCCGCTGCACAAACACCGAAAAATATCGCCGTTCCTCTGGCAACGATTCCGTCAGGCAGGAAAAATGCAAGAATTATACTCAAAATAATACCGATAACAATTCCCATCCTGCTGACAAAAAGATTATCTTTCTCTTTGCGGAAAATATTGCAGTAAAGGTCATGTCCGAGCGCACTTCCCGTTACATGAAAAAGCGAACTCAATGTCGACATCGCCGCAGAAAGCAATGTCAATGTGAAAATATAAACAAAAAATTTCGGCATCGCACTGTTGATAAAAAGCGGAATTATCAAATCAGGATTCCCCTTCGCCGCATCAATGGCAATCTGTCCGCCCCCGCGGAAAAAATAAACATTTGACAATGCGCCCGTAACATACGCCGTCCCCGCAGTAAAAAGAATGAATACCGCTCCGACACAAATCGCACGATTCAATTCCCTCGTGCTTTTGACTGTCATAAAACGCACCGCCAGCTGCGGCTGTGCCAAAGCCCCGATACCAACGCCAAGCATCAGACTTGAAACAAGCGTCCACCACCAGGGAGAATTGAAACTCGGCATACTTGTCCATCCTGTATGTCCCGCAACTTTGAATTTTTCAGGAACAAGATGCGCCATATCAGTCAGAGCTTGATGGGCATCGACAACTCCGCCAAGTTTGATATAGGTCATTACCAGCAGAAAAATCATTCCGAAAAGCATAATCGTTCCCATAAAGGAGTCAATATACATCACCCCTTTCAATCCGCCGAAAATAACGTATAACGCCACCACAAATGCAAATATCAGCAATGCCCAGACATAATCTATCTGCATTACCTCCTGCAGAAATCTCGCTCCGCCGATCAATACCACACTCGTATATAACGGCATGAAACAGAAAATCACCGCCGAAGTAAAAACTTTCAGATAACGGGATTTATAACGGTTACCGATAAGTTCAGGAAATGTTTTGGCATTGAGGTCATAACCAAGTTTTCTCGTCCTGATACCGAAAATCAGAAACGCCCCCAGCACCCCGACTGCAATATTCATAAACGGCAGAAAAAGAAGCCCCATACCGTACAAACCTGCAACTCCGCCGAAACCAACGATCGCAGAGGTACTGATAAATGCCGCTCCGTAAC
>JAZRBX010000286.1:0-2113 GCA_045635285.1 Victivallaceae bacterium | reverse complement strand
CCATGGTCATGCCTTACACCGTCAGTGCAGAGCGTGTCAATCAGGAAAAACCTGTCGGTTTGATCGTCTGCAAGGATGCCGATGCCCCTGCCCGTGATGCCGAACTTGCTAAATTCAGAGCTCTCGGTCTGCCCATGATCGAACTTGAAATCAGCGACGAAGCAAGCAAAAATGACGCCGTTGAAAAAGCAGTTGATTTCTGCATCAACGATTGCAAATGCTCCGGTTCATGGACCATGGAAAACTTCCTCGAAGAAGCAATCAGGGATATTCGTGAACAGGTCGGCAATGAAACTGTCGTTCTCGGTCTTTCCGGCGGCGTTGACTCATCCGTTGTTGCTGCTCTGATCCACAAAGCAATCGGTAAACAGCTTACATGCGTTTTTGTCAATCACGGTCTGCTCCGCAAAAATGAAGCTGAAAATGTTCAGGAAATTTTTGCCCGCAATTTTGATATGAATCTCGTTTATGTCGATGCTTCTGACCGTTTCCTTGACAAACTCAAAGGCGTTTCAGAACCCGAACAAAAACGCAAGATAATCGGTAAAGAGTTCATCGATGTTTTCGCCGAAGCCGCTGCCAAAACAGGAGCCCCCTTCCTTGGTCAGGGTACGATTTACCCCGACATCCTCGAAAGCATTCCGCTTGACGGCAATCCCAACGGCGTCATCAAAAGTCATCATAACGTCGGCGGCTTGCCCGAAAATCTTAAATTCAAACTGGTTGAACCCGTCGACCGTTTGTTCAAAGATGAAGTCCGCAAACTCGGCCGCCTGCTCGGGTTGCCGTCAGAATTGCTTGACCGCCATCCCTTCCCCGGACCCTCTCTCGGTGTTCGCCATATCGGAGCTATTGAACGCGATACTTTGCACATCCTCCGTGAAGCTGATGCCATCGTTACTGAAGAATTGCTCAAATCCGGTTGGTATCACAAAACTTGGCAGACTTTTGCAATTTTCGTTCCGGTCAAAACTGTCGGCATGAAGAATCATAAACGTACTTATGATTATGTGATTGCGATCCGTTCCATCAACAGTGTTGATGCTGTTACTGCACAGGTTGTCAGACTTCCGTGGGAATTGCTTGACACCATGTCAAACCGCATTATCAATGAGGTCGATGGCGTTAACCGTGTCGTTTATGATATTACCCAGAAGCCCCCCGGCACTATTGAATGGGAATAATCAGTTATTGATTTTTGAGAGTTTAAGAACTTTTACAGAGTTCTTAAACTCATTTTTTTTAGGAGATTTATGAAACTTAAAATATTTTTTGCTGCGGCAGCAGCACTTTTGATTAACGGATGTGTTTTATTTAAAAGCGTTGAATATCAAACATCCGACGGTATCGCTCTCGAAAAAATTGATTATGCACTTTTTGATTTCAATGAAGAATCAAAACTTATAACTTTGTCTTCAGGAAATAATGTTTTGCAAATGAATTACGGACGCCGCATCGCCAAATTCAACGGTGTCAAAGTCTGGCTTTATCATCCGCCTGTCTTTGATAAAAACGGTGTTATCCGCATCCATGAGGCAAATGTTGAAAACATAATCACCCCCCTTCTCCGTCATGATTACAAGATCAAATCGATCAAACGCATCGTGCTTGATCCCGGGCACGGCGGGCATGACAAAGGGGCTGTCGGCAAAATTTCTTTTGAAAAAGATTTGAATTTGAAGCTTTCTCTCAAAATAAAAGATGAATTGGAGAAAGCAGGTTTTGAAATTTTTATGACGCGTTCAGATGATACTTTTCTTTCTCTGGATGAACGCTGTGATTTTGCAAAAAAACACAATGCAGATATTTTTATTTCTGTTCACCACAACTCTGCAACTGTTGCTGCGGCTAACGGTATTGAAATCTTCACTTTGCCGCCGGCGGGTGTTGACAGTTCACACGAAAACGGAGGCAAAGCAACTCCTCCGTTACCCGGCAATGTTTTTGATAAATATAATATAATTTTAAGTTATTCCATATACAGCAATATCATGCAAAACGTTTTCGCATCAGACCGGGGTATGAAATTTGCCCGTTACCGTGTTCTGGTTAACGCCCCCTGCCCCGCAGTTCTGCTTGAAGCAGGATTCATCAGCAATGCAAAAGAAGAAGA
>JAZRBX010000285.1:0-3775 GCA_045635285.1 Victivallaceae bacterium | reverse complement strand
ATAGCAGTTTTTTTCAATTCGGCAAGTATAAGAACGTAAAAAATGCTCTCAAAATTTGAAAAAATCTTTTTTCATGCTAATTTATTTGAAAAATAACCAAACAAAAGAGGTATATCATGCAAAACGAAATGCTTTACTGCGTCAATATTCAGGACAATGCCGGAGAATTCAGCGCCGCTGCCGAATTTCTCAATGCCGCCGAACTCGATTTCAGTTCATACGAAAACAAAGAAACCAAAACCGTTCACCATACGGTTTACGCACTCACCGAAGAAGACGGCAGAAAGAATTTTGAATTTTTGCAGAAAAATATCCCAATGTGGAACGAATACGGTACACAACTCGGCGACCTCGAATATTTTGAAATGAAAAAAGAAGACTGGGCAAACGTCTGGAAAAAATACTTCAATATCATCCATATCTCCGACCGCCTCGTTATCAAACCATCATGGCTCGACTTCTCCCCCCGTCCTGATCAGGTCGTCGTTCATATTGACCCCGGCATGAGTTTCGGAACAGGACAGCACGCCACAACTTCATACTGTCTGAAAATGATCGACCGCCTCGCTGATGATACCGAAGTAAAAACCTTTCTCGATGCAGGCTGCGGTTCGGGAATTCTGACTATCGGTGCGGCAAAACTCGGTTATGAAGATCTGCACGCTTTTGACTTTGATCCCGATGCGGTAATGATCGCAGAGGAAAATTTTGAGATAAATGAAATCGCCCCCGAAAAAGTCAAACTTACCGTCGATGATGCCGAAGTCTATCAACCTGAAATGCAGTTCGATCTTGTTTGTGCCAATATCCTCGGCCATTTGCTCATCAAATTCAAAAACAATATCGCCACATGGGTCAAACCCGGCAAATACCTCGTCCTCGCAGGTATCCTCAATGAAGAATTTGATAATCTTTCAAAGGAATTTACCGAAATCGGATTTACCGAACTCGACCGCTTCTCCGAAAAAGAGTGGACCAGCGGTCTTTTCCGAAAAAATTAAACCACATTAAAAAATTATATACAGAAGATTATTCAACCACGCATAAGTCAAACAATTTCACACAAACTTTCATAATTTTTCAACAAAAAAAATCCCCGACGAATCGGGGATTTTCTGTCTTGATTTTTTCAGGAAATCTGAAAATTAAAGCCAGGTTGCACTCTCATTATGACCAATAAAGGAGTTTGCTCCACCTTTATCCCATGAATTTGTATCAATTTGATCATTCTGACCGACATGACCATCAACAAAAAGAGCATTACCTGCTTCTGTATGATTTCCGACGATATCTTTTGCAACACCGGAGTCAGCAGGAGAAGCTTCTGTCATATTCAATGCAATATAATTGTAAGAAACATTCGTATCAGCAAGCGGGTCTGTTGTTGCTGCTGCAGCTTTGACGTTGTTGTCAGTTGCTGAGGGGCAGATGTACATACCGGTGTCGGTAAGTTTTTTAGTATTAACAAGAAGATTAAACACCGCTGAACGTGTAGAGGGAGCAGCAGCAGCATCGGTGGGATAAGCACCTTCCCAACGCATAACGTTGGCATACTGTTTGATACCGAGACCGATCTGTTTGAGGTTGCTCATGCAGGAAGCTTTGCGAGCGGATTCGCGTGCAGAGTTGAGAGCGGGGAGCAACATTCCGGCGAGAATTGCGATGATTGCAATTACGACCGAAAGTACATTCATCCCGAAACTGCTTTATTACAGTCCGGGAAAAATGCAGATTTCAGAGTTTCATTTTTTATATGCAAAAAAAAATAAAACTCCATATGTTTTTTACAATACGATTTTGACTCCGTCTATAGACTTCAACGCACTGTCAATTATCTCCATTTCAGTACGGGAAGATATTTCAGCGCCGAAGGCCATTGTCTGATAAGTCCCCTCTTTTGATTTTGAGGTGAGAGCAAACGGCTGAATGACTTTGCACCGAGCCATAATTTTCTGAACTTCATCGGCGACGGACGCACTTTTTTCTGCGTATGCGATGATGCGGAATGTCCATTTGACGGGATATTCAAGTTCGGCCGCACCGAACGGATTATTTGCCGGTGCAACCATTATTTTTCGCTCCAATAAGGTGAAATCTGACGCAGACGCTCAATGATCGGCGGCAGTTTTTCAAGCACAAAATCAACATCCTCCACCGTATTGTAACGGGAGAAACTGAAACGGATCGTGCCATGTGCCGCAGTATAGGGAAGTCCCATGGCCCGCAGGACATGAGAGGGTTCAAGGCTGCCGGTCGTGCAGGCACTGCCGCTTGACGCACAAATACCGAAAGCATCCAGCAGCATAAGGATCGATTCTCCCTCAATAAATTCAAAACTGACACTTGAAGTATTGGGCAGACGGCTCAAAACATCACCATTGATACGGATTTGGGGGATGCGTTCAAGCAAACCTTTTTCCAGACGGTCGCGCAATTCGGCAAGTTCAATAACTTCTCTGTCCATAATATTTTTAGCAAGGCGTGCAGCTTCACCGAGTCCGATTACGGAAGCGGCATTTTCAGTACCGCCGCGGCGGCCCATTTCCTGATGACCGCCGATGAGGAACGGGTGGAAGCGGACACCTCTGCGAACATAAAGCACACCGACACCCTTGGGAGCGTGAAGTTTATGACCTGACAGACTCAAAAAGTCGATTGAATTTCTGCTCATATCAATTGGAATTTTGCCGACAGCTTGAACAGCGTCAGTATGGAACAAAGCACCTTTGGCATGAGCGATTTCAGCGATTTCCTCAACAGGATAAATATTTCCGATTTCGTTATTTGCCCACATCATGGAAACAATAGCGGTATTTTCATCGACCGCATTGCGGAAATCATCCGTATTGACACGCCCCTGACCGTCGACGCCAATGGTAACGATTTCATAACCTTTACGGTCAAGTTCTTTGCAAAGAGAGAGAACAGCGGGGTGTTCGATACGGCTGGTAACAACTTTTTTTCTGCCGTTCTGGGTTGCAAGTGCGCTCAAAATCGCCGCATTGTCCGACTCTGTGCCGCAGCTGGTGAAAAGGATTTCAGTAGCGACATTGTCACGGTTGCGGAAATCAGCGCCGATAAGTTCAGCGACCCGTCTTCTGGCCTCTTCGATTTCGGGCATGACACTGCCGCCGAAAGTATGGATGCTTGAGGGATTGCCGTAGCGTTCAGTGAAAAAGGGAAGCATTTTTTCAACAACTTCGGGAGCGACACGGGTAGTGGCGTTGTTGTCTAAATAGACGATTTTCATATCTTCATTCATGGACAGACCACCTCCAGGTCGGGAGAAACAAACTCACGGAGTTTATCCTCAACTGTATGTTTCAAAGTTGCACCTGCGGCGGGACAGGAAGCACAACGCCCCTGCAAACGGACAACGATTTTAGTTCCCTGCACATCAATAAGTTCGATACTGCCGCCGTCCTGTTCGAGAAGCGGTTTGATTTCGCGGTCGATGATCTCCTGAATCTTCATAACTTTCTGAACGAAAGGAAGTTTATCAAAAGAATTTTCGATAATTTTCGGAGTTTCGGCTTTTTTCTCATGGTGCAGGTCATCGAGAATTTCCTGAATTTTGTCCAGACAGTTGCCGCATGCACCGCCTGCTTTGCAGTAGTGAGTAATATCGGAAGCCTTGTGCAAATCGTTCTCCAGAGCAACTTTACGAATTTTGACATCAGTAATGCCGAAGCATTTGCAAACGATTGCGCCGTCGTGGTTATCCTCTGTATTTTCGAGAGTTTCGCCTTTATAATCTGCGATAGCCGCCTGCAAA
>JAZRBX010000284.1:0-2178 GCA_045635285.1 Victivallaceae bacterium | reverse complement strand
TTGCTATAATGCGTTGAATTTCACGGTCATAATTTTTAAAAACAGTTCTGCATAAAACAGAGTTGAATAGATTTTTTTCTGCGTTGAGAGTGGGAGTTTTGTCTATCATTTTGAGCTCCGGGTAAAAAAAGAGGTGCATTCCCGATTTGTACACCTCTACACGCCTACCACAGCGTCCATAACGATACCATACCAGAAATGCACCATATACGCAAAGTTGCAGTATATGGCACAAAGTAAGTTCGTTATGGTATCAGGCTTTTCGCAAAATGGTAGTTTGTAGAGGCAGCCTTTTTATGCTATATGCTATATAATTTTTATAAATAGATATTTGTCAGATCGTCTGTTTTTCCTTTCGAGGGGTTGGTTGAAAACTGAACTCGTAAAATATAACACCGCAATGAAAATTTTTCAAACTGATATTGTAATTTTTTCGGAATGCACAGTTTCCGTTTAGGGGAACAGTGCAAAAAAAGCTGTTGCAAATCTAAAAAAGATTGGCAACAGCCTCTTTAATTTTTACAGAAACTTATCAGTTGGCCTGTTCAACAGCAACTGCGACGGCGACGGTTGCGCCGACCATGGGGTTGTTACCCATACCGATAAGACCCATCATTTCGACGTGTGCGGGAACGCTGGAAGAACCTGCGAACTGAGCATCGCCGTGCATGCGGCCCATGGTATCGGTCATACCGTAAGAAGCGGGACCTGCAGCCATGTTATCGGGATGGAGAGTACGGCCGGTACCGCCGCCGGAAGCGACGGAGAAATATTTTTTACCGTTTTCGATAGCCCATTTCTTGTAAGTACCTGCGACGGGGTGCTGGAAACGGGTGGGATTGGTGGAGTTACCGGTGATGGAAACGTCAACACCTTCATGGATCATAATTGCGACACCTTCGGAAACATCATCTGCGCCGTAGCATTTGACTTTAGCTTTTTCGCCATCGGAGAAAGCGCGTTCGTTGACGATTTTGAGTTCGCCGGTGTAGTAATCGTATTCAGTTTCGACATTGGTGAAACCGTTGATACGGCTGATGATGTAAGCGGCATCTTTGCCAAGACCGTTCAGAATGACACGGAGGGGTTCTTTGCGGACTTTATTGGCGGTACGGGCGATACCGATAGCACCTTCAGCAGCTGCGAAAGATTCATGACCTGCGAGGAAGCAGAAGCATTTGGTTTCTTCACGCAGAAGCATAGCGGCCAGGTTGCCGTGGCCCTGACCGACGTTACGCTGGTCAGCGACAGAACCGGGGATGCAGAAAGCCTGCAGACCGATACCGATATTTTCAGCGGCTTCAGCAGCGTTTTTGCTGCCTTTTTTGATAGCGATAGCGGCGCCGAGGGTGTATGCCCAGATGGCGTTTTCGAAAGCGATCATCTGAACGCCGCGAACGATTTTGTCAACGTCGATGCCTTTGTCGAGGCAGATTTTCTGAGCGTCTTCGAGAGAAGCGATGCCGTATTCTTTCATGACTTTTTCGATTTTGTCAATGCGGCGGCTGTAACCTTCAAAAGTAATCATTTTATATCTTCTCCTATCCTGTATTATTCCTGACGGGGGTCAATGGTTTTGACAGCCTCGGAGAAACGACCGTAAGTACCGGTGTTCTTTTCAAATGCTTCTTTGGGATCGACGCCTTTTTTGATGGCATCCATCATTTTGCCGAGGTGAACGAACTTGTAACCGATGATTTCGTCGTTTTTGTCAACGCCGATTTCAAGGATGTATCCTTCTGCCATTTCGAGGTAGCGGGGGCCTTTTTCCTTGGTGGAGAACATGGTACCGACCTGTGAACGGAGACCTTTGCCCAAGTCTTCCAGACCTGCGCCGATGGGGAGACCGTTTTCGGAGAAAGCAGTCTGGGTGCGGCCGTAAACGATCTGTTTGAAAAGTTCACGCATAGCAACATTGATAGCATCACAAACCAAATCGCTGTTGAGAGCTTCGAGAAGAGTTTTGCCGGGGAGGATTTCGGCAGCCATAGCTGCGGAATGTGTCATACCGGAGCAGCCGAGAGTTTCGACGAGAGCTTCTTCGATGATACCGTTTTTGACATTGAGAGTAAGTTTGCAGGTACCCTGCTGAGGAGCACACCAGCCCACACCGTGTGTGAGACCGCTGATATCGCTGATTTCTTTGGATTTGACCCATTTACCTTCTTCGGGGATGGG
>JAZRBX010000283.1:0-7222 GCA_045635285.1 Victivallaceae bacterium | reverse complement strand
CAGACGCCGTCCATGGCTGTTTGTAGCGGCGCCGCTGGTTGCATTTTCATTGATACTTACCGGATTCAGTCCGTCTATCGGCACCGCATTAAGCACTTTTTTCCCTGCCATAAGCGAACAAATGGGAGCTTTGATCATGCTCATCGGAGCAGGATTGATGTTTCAGCTTTTCAATCTGCTTTTCGACCCGGTTTTCTACTGTGTGGCAAATGATGTCGTTCCGCCTAATGTCAGAGGCAGAATGGTTGCCGCCATGGGCGTTGCAAGTACATTGGGAGGATACTTCCTTAATCAGGTGCTTGTGCCGCTCGCAGACAAGAGCAGTATTTTGACATTCAGCATCATCGGCACTGTATTCATCATCGGTATCGGCGGCATGTGCTTTTTTGTCAAAGAGGGAGAATATCCCCCTGTCGAAAAAAATATCATCAAAGAATCATGGTTCAAAAAAGTCGGAAGTTATTTCAGCGAATGTTTCGGTTATTCCATCTACCGCTGGCTGCTGTTGACTATGGCACTCAATGTTGCAAGTACGACCTGCCGTTCAATGTTTTATCTGCTTTTTGCACAGGAAACTCTCGGTCTTTCCCTGCTTCAATACGGTACAGTTACAGGCACATGCAGTCTGTTGGCGGCAGTGCTTTTCATCCCGGCAGGATACATCGTTGACAAATATCATCCCGTCCCGGTTTATCTTGCAGGATGTATTTTCATTGCCATTGCCAATGCCATCGGCTTTTTTGTAGTCAGAGATTTCAATACTTTTGTGTTTATTTCTGTGCTTGTATCCATTACATACGTTCTGCAGGGCGCAAGCAACAGGCCGCTGCTCATGGCACTTTTCCCGCCATTGAAGTTCGGACAATTCTGTTCAGCCAATGCCCTCTGCTTCTCTGTGGCATTGATCATCGCCAATGCAGGCGGCGGAGTTTTCATTGATAAATTCGGATACCGTTTTATTTTTGTCTGGGACTTTGTGCTGACTGTGGCAGGAGCATTTATCGCATTTCTGATGCTCAAAGAATGGAAAAAACGCGGTGGTGTTAACTTCGTTCCGCCGTTGCAGTAATATTGCAATAAACTAAACAGGAATATCTATGAAAAAGATTGTATTTTTGTTGTCAGCAGCATTTATTTGCTCTTTGAACGGATTTTTTAAAGAAGATTTTGCAACTCCTGATTCACGGAAAAATCTGCTTGATAAGGTCGGAATTCCCGAAAATTATGTCGTTGAACAGGGCATTCTTACTTTCAAAACCGAAAAAAAACACTCATTCGGCAGACTCCATCTCTACAAAGCAGGAACTCCCGCCGATGTGGATGCCTCTTTCAAAATCCGTTTCAAAAATCCGCAGGGCGGTTACGCAGGAATCATCCTCCGCCGCACAAAAACTGATTGCGGTGTCGGTGTTTCACTCACCGCCTCTCAAACCCATTTGCTGTATCAGGGACCGAACAATCGTGCTCCGGAATATTTCCAAATCAAAGCAGAAAAAGGTTCATGGCACACCATCCGCGTTGTCCTGAACGGCTCAAAAGGCAGAATTTATTTCAACGGCAAAGCAATTTTCGATCTTGACAATCTGCCCGAATACGGCGGCGATGTATTGCTCCGCACTTGGGAAAGTCATGTCGAATTTGATGATATTGAACTAAAAAATTCCCTGCCTCCCGATACCAGAAACCTCGCCGTCAACGGCAGTTTTGAATACGACGGTACCGCCAAAGGAATCCCCGCAGGCTGGGGTATCGGCGGCTGGGGGCTTGTCAATGAAGAAATCATCGCCAACCTTGATAAATTCAATAATCAATGGGGGCGTACAACCGAAAATCCCGCTCACGGCAAATATTGTATGAAAGTTGCCATGCACGACCTTTTCAGTTCATATTTTGCCGCACAACCGCAGCAGCAGTACACCATGAGTGCCATGGTCAGAGCCGATAAACCCGGCAGAATGCGTATGCTTTTTATTCCGTGGCGTGCCCCCGAAGGCGATAAACTTACAGAAAAATATTTCAATGTAACAACTCAATGGCAGAAAATCTCCTGGCAGCTGCCGAAAACCGGTGCAAGTCAATTCGGAATTTATTTCTACCGCCCCGAAAACAGCACCCTTTTTGTCGATGCAGTTTCCATCACAGCAGGGACAACTGTTCCCGATACTTATATCGTTGACTACTACCGCCCCGACAAAAAGAACGATCACTATGCCAATGCTGTAAAACTTGTCGCTGGTAAACTTCCCTCCGTTCCGCTTATGAAAGACGCATTAGACTCTCCCGTATGGAAAAACGGTGCGGATTTCAAAATGAGCGGAATTAACGGAGGAACTCCCAAAAACACAACTTACGGCAAAATCGGATACGATAACAATAATATTTATATCAAATGCATCTGCGAAGATCCTTCTCCTGAAAAAATTGTTGCCAATGTCAAAAAACGCGACGGTCATGTCTGGAACGATGACTGTATCGAACTTTTCATCGGTCCGTCAGGTCCCCGCGGAGATTGGGCAGATTATTTCCACTTGGGCGTAAGTGCAAGCGGCGCTCAATATGATGCCAGAAAAATCGATCCGTCATGGGACAAAAACTGGAAAGCCGAAAGCCGCCGCACTGCCAAAGGTTATGAAATTATGATCACTCTGCCCTTTGAAATGTTTGAACTCAACAGTTTTAATCTCAATGACTGGACTTTCAATATCTGCCGTGAAAGCCCCGCAAACGGAGAAAATTCAGCATGGAGTCCGACCTACGGCAGTTTCCACAACCAGGAAAAATTCGGATTGCTCTCAATTCCATCAGATGTTCTGGCAAAACATATTTCAAATGATTCCAATTCCCCGTCCGGCAAATCTGCAGCCCCCACCGGAGTTGCCATGCTTAACGGAGAAATGTTTTTTCCATTCGGTCTCTGCTGGTCAAGTTCCGCTCCCGGATGCGAATATCCCGGAGAAAATGCCTTCAAAGCAATTGCAGAAATGGATTGCAATACGATCCAATGGCAGGTTCTCATTGATCGCACACCTGTCGAAAAAGTCAGAGAAGTGCTTGACCTTGCTCAAAAATACAATATAAAAATGAATCTCTGGCTCGATCCGTGCTTTGCAAACCATACTCCGCTTTATTCACCGGAAGCGGTCGAACTTATGCGAAAATACATTACTGCACTTCACAATCATGAAGCAATCGCCTCATGGATGGTCTTTGACGAACCTCATGAACACGGAGAATTTGTCCGCAAATCAACAGAAGAACTCAAAAAACTTTCTCCGGACAAACCGCTTTTCATAAATGTTACCCCGCACGGTCTCGGAATGAAAATAGCAGGACTTCCCGGTGATATTCTCGCATTTGACCGTTATGCTTTCGGCTTCGACGGTTCAACAATCAATGATATAGGAGTTACCGCAAAATCTGCCGCATCGGCAGCAAACGGCAGACCGGTATGGTGTTTCCTGATGACCGGAGGCAATGTACTCTGGATGCAGAATTCCGCATCGGCAGAAGAGAATATCTGCCAATACTATACCGCTCTCACAAACGGTGTTACAGGTATCATCGGCTTCACCAATGTACCGCCCTCTCCCGATACTCGCTCCTCTATCAAAAAGATCGCCAATGAATTCAAAGAAATTCTGCCCGAACTTTACAGCGGAACTCCCTGCGATGTCAGCGTCAACGGCAAAGTAAGTTTCATAGCCCGCGAAAAAGACAACGTGATAACTCTCGTTGCTGTAAATTCATCCGAATCTCCCGTCAAAGCTGAATTTATTTTACCATATAATATCAAAAATATATTTGAAAAATTCCAAAAAGGAACTAATTTTATCAAAAACAACAAACTTTCCGTTGACTTCAACGGTCTTGAACGCAAAGTTTTTATCATAGGAGTCGAAAAATGAATGATTTTGCATGCGGCAGCCGCAAAGCTGTCGATCTCGGTACTGTAATAAGTTTTGATACAGACAATATTTCCGCATTCCCTGCAACTGTGGAACGCAACTGCGACGGAACTTTCAGAATTTATTATTCCATCATCTACAAGGGTATCAATGCCGGAAGTTTCAACATCGGCAGAGCCGACGGCGATTTTGAAAATGGATTTACCCCCGTAACTTTCAAACTCTCCCCGGAAAAAGTTACCGATTCAGAAGTCCCGGCTCTCGGCAACATCCCCGATAAATGGAATCCCACCCAGCCGGTTCATATCAAACTTGCAGAAAATCATTACCGTCTGTATTTCTGGGCTCATTGCTACGAACAGGGCATCGTCCGCTACCTTGCAGCCGACAGTTTCGACGGAATAAATTACAATGTAATCGATATCCACAAACCGATTTTTTATCACTACTGCGACAGAGCATGCCCCATGAAAATCAGCGGCGTTGACGGTCTTGCCGGACTCCGCAGTAAAGTTATACCGCCTGCCGAAGATATTATCGGCACAGATGAACTCGTATGCAATGATGCAACTACCGTCTATATACTCCCCGACGGAACTTTTGAAGCATACAGCGCAGCAATCATCAGCGTGGATGAAAAATCTCCCGAATATATCCCGTGGGACAACTGCCCCGGCAAACGCCGTATTATCCGCCGCTGGCACAGTCAGGACGGTTTGAATTTCATCGCTGACGGAACTGTTCTGGCACAGGATGAATTTGATCCGCCTTATCTGCAATTTTATTATCTCTCCGTACGCTACCGTCAGGACGGTTCACGCGACGGAATCATCGGCAGATACGATGTTCTGGCACAAACAATGGATTTTGAACGCTGCCGCTCTTTTGACGGCATTACCTGGAATCGTGAACGCTGCAACTACCTGACTCGATTGCCGCACGAATTGGGGGTATACAGTACCTGTAACCCGTTTTTTGACGACGGCGACAGAGAATTGATGTTTTACACTTCATGCAATTATATTCACAATGGCAAATATTTTATCGGCGAACGACTTAAAGGTGAAGTCCGCTGTATTGCCATTCCCAAAGGAGAATAAAAATGTTTGATGAACGCATAAAAGATATTAAAAACAAATGGCTCAAACTCATCGGCGGCATGCCCTCCGAACGCCCGTTGCCGGATGCAAAAATCCTGCTCGAAGAACAGAATGATACTTACAGAAAAATCAAACTTTCTCTCGCCGGCGATCTGAATTACCCCGATGATCGAATCACGGCATGGCTTCTTCTGCCGAACAAAAAAAGCGATAAACCGTTTCCGGTAATTCTCGCACTCCACAGTTCAACATGCGGTATCGGCAAAGATTTGACCATCGGTGAATATGAACGCACCTTCAAAATGCCTGATAATTTCAAGGCAATGGGCGAACAAATGCTCCGCAACCGCGCTTTTGCTATTGATTTTGTTGAAGCAGGTTTTGCTGTTTTCGCACCTGATATTTACGCAGACGGAGAACGGTGTGAAGCAGGACACCGTCCGTATGAACCTATAAATTTTTATAAACGCTATCCCGATTGGTCGCTCGTTGCCAAAGCTGTTTATGACAATATGATCGCCATTGATTATCTTATTTCCAGAGATGACATCGACGCCTCAAAAATCGGCGTAGTCGGACATTCCCTCGGCGGTCATTCAGCTGTATTTCTGGTAGGCTTGGATGAACGGGTCAACGCATGTTACACCAATGGCGGCTGTACCGTTTTCCGCAAATATCTTGAACACTGGGCGCGTTTGCCGCTTCCGGAAGAAGAAGTTGCCGTCCGTCCGCCGATATACTGTTACATTCCAGGTTTTATTCCCTATATGAGTCATGCTGAAATTCCCAATCCCGTGGACTTCGGTGATGTTATGGGACTTTGCGCCCCCCGCCCTGTAACTTATGCCGGTGCTATCGCCAATCTCGGAACTCCGGGGCATGTTGAAGTTCTGCAGGAAACCTGGGACAAAGCGCATGAAATTTATGCAGAGTCCGGTCATGCAGATGCTTTGGAATATTACATCTATCCCGGAACTCACGACTTTCCGCCGCTCGCTCGTAAAAATGCGGTCAATTTTTTCAAACGCACTTTAAACGTACACTTTTAATAACAGATCTATTTATTATGAAAAATTTTACAGAAAAACAAAGCCGCATTGCGGATTTTATTCTTGAAACTTTCAGCCAATGCGGTCTGGAAGAACCGAACGGTCTGCTCAAATTCAAATATCTTTCTCCCGGCGGTCCCTATACCACAAATCTCTGGGATTGGGATTGCTATTGGACCGCTTTCGGT
The DNA here is from genome assembly GCA_045635285.1 of Victivallaceae bacterium. Taxonomy (GTDB): domain Bacteria; phylum Verrucomicrobiota; class Lentisphaeria; order Victivallales; family Victivallaceae; genus RGIG5270. The sequence goes on along the minus strand of JAZRBX010000283.1, from coordinate 980 downwards.
CTGATCGGAATTATGCAGAACCGCAAAGACAATGAAGCTCTCAAAAAACTTCAACCCTATGTTGAAGGAAGCTTTCTCAATTTCCTCTCTCATCAGGGAGCAGACGGGGCATTGCCTATCCTCATCATGCCGCAGGAGGAAGATCCTTTCGACTGTCTGAAATCTGCCGATAACAACATGGCAAAACCGTTTATCGCTCAACTGGCAGAACTGCTTGATAATAACGATATGCTCTCTAATAAAGCAGAATTCGGCAACAAAATATGCGGTATCCATTCATATCACAAATGTTTTGAAGAACGCTATCTCGACCGTAATACCGGACTTGTTCTCTATGCCAAAGACTGGGGTATCGGTTTTGATGATGACCCGACAGTCTGGGGGCGTCCGCTGAAATCATGCGCTCCGCTTTTCCTGAATTGTTTTCTCTATTGCGACTACATGGCAGCAATGCGTTTGTGCATGAAATACAAACGCCCTGACTACGCAGAAGAATACAAAAAACGCATTGAAAGACTTAAAAATGCCATTCAGAAATACTGCTGGGATGAACGGGAAAAAGCATTCTTCTCCTTCGATATCCAAAGCGAAGTCAGATTGACACAACACCGATTCTGGGGCGTACTGAACCGCAATCTGGAAGCAACATGGCACGGTATCCGTCTTAAAGTTTTGACATGGAGCAGTTTCCTGCCGTTTTTCTGCGGTATCGGCACAAAAGAACAATTCACATCTTTTATCAAAGAAAATCTCACCTCTGACCGTCTGATGGGCAAATACGGTATACGTTCAGTTTCCGCTGACGAAGCCATGTACGCCCCCGAAGTTGCCAGAGGCAATCCCAGCAACTGGCTCGGTCCAATCTGGATCATTGCCAACTACATTGCATGGGAAGCATTCAAAAAATATGATTTCAAAGACAAGGCCGATAAACTTGTTGAAATTATTATAAATATGCTCCATCAGGATTTGGAAGATAA
>JAZRBX010000282.1:0-5188 GCA_045635285.1 Victivallaceae bacterium | reverse complement strand
TTGTCTTCCTAAGCCCGCTTGGCCTCCGACTTTATCGCTCATTTCAGGAGCGATCTCACGCTCTTTGGCAGAGAGCAGATGAATGGGCTTTTTGCCGATGACGCCGCGGACTTTGCCTTTGGCAGTGATAATATCAACTTCACTTGCAGGCACATTCAATTTGTCGATGCCGCCATTCGGACGGAAGTACAGCAGACCGTCATCATTGATATAAACGATTTGGAACCCGATTTCATCATAATGTCCTGCAAGCATAACACGGAAGGGAGCAGACGGATTGAGAACGCCCATGGTATTGCCCATGACATCTGTTTTTACCTCATCGCAGAACTTGCTGATATAATTTCTGAAAACTGCGGCGGCTTCTTCTTCATATCCAGACGGAGAGGAAGAATTCATAAATTCTTCCATGAACTTCAAACTGTTTTTATTCATTATCTCAATCCTCCACTTTGCTCAAAGCCACACAGGCATTGGAACCGCCGAAAGCGAAACTGTTGCTTATGGCATGTTTAAGTCCTGCATTCGGACGATATTCACGCACCAGATCCGCCCATGCAAATTCCTCTTCAGGTTCATCAAGATTGACAGTCGGAGAAACAAAATCATCTTCCAGCATGATGGAAGTGAAAATTATCTCCGCCGCACCTGTTGCTCCGATCATATGCCCGGTCTGGGATTTTGTGCTGTTGATCGCCACAGATGACCCGAAAACATTTTTGATCGCCCGCATTTCAACAGGATCGCCGACGGGAGTTGAAGTTCCGTGAGTATTGACATATTGAATATCTGACGGAGAAAGTTTGGCATCAGCGATTGCCATACGCATAACCTCTTCGCTGGATTCCGCATCGGGAACGACCATATCAGTTGCATTGCTGTTTGAGGCGATACCGGAAACTTCGGTTATGGCTTTGCCGCCGCGTTTTGCGATACTCTCCTCTGATTCAAGGATGACCCATGCGGCACCGTTGGCAAGCACAAAACCATCACGGTTGCGGTCAAACGGACGGCTGGCAGCAGCAGGGTTATCATTGTATTTAGTTGAAAGAGCGCGCATGGCACAGAAGCCGAGTCCCTGTGTCCAGTCAAGCTGTTCTGCTCCGCCTGCTATAACCATATCATATTCACCGGAGCGGATCAGACGCACCGCCTGAATGATTGAAAGTGTACTTGTGGCACAGGCGGCAGAAATGTCAAAACTTTCACCTTTCAACCCGAAATAAAGTGAAAGAACAGATACGGCACTTGACGGCATGACACGGGGAACACAGAAAGGTCCGGCGGAACGGGTTTTGCCGGTAGTTTTAAAAGCGGTTGTAAATTCGGTGTTTTCCTTACCGTTTGAATTGGCTACACCGCCTACGAGAGCAATGCGTTTGCCGCGGATTTCTTCGGGGGCGATGCCTGCTTCTTTCAAAGCTTCATTTACTGCACTGACGGACATTGAAGCAACAGGAGGAGCGAAACGCAGGATTTTGCGGTCAAACAGACCTTCTTCAGGAGTTTCATCTGCCAAACCGGCAACCAGACTGTCAAGTTTGTGATGATTGAACTCTTCGCAAAAAACGATACCGCTTTTGCCGTCTTTTAATGCCTGACGGTTGGCTGAAACGCCTTTACCGAGGGGAGTGATCAAGCCTCTTCCGGTGATAAAAACTTTTCTCATACTATATCTTCCAAATCATTTTTGTTTCATACTTTAACCGCCGATATTCCGCGGCTTTTATATAATATAAAGCAAAATTACACTTTTGCAACAAAAAAGTGCAGTTTTTTTCTGGAATATTTTGAAATATGGCGTTATATTTAGCAAAAGACATTTTTTACGGAGATTCTGATGAAACTTTTGGAAGTAAAACAACTTTGTATAGACATAAACAACGGCAAAAAACGCCTGCCCGTCGTCGGCAGCGTCTCTTTCGATGTGCATGAGGGCGAAATCCCCGCCATCGTTGGGGAATCAGGATGCGGCAAAAGCATTACAAGTCTGGCAATCGGCAGACTGCTCGATCCGAAAATCGCCTCCATCCGCGCAGAAAACATCCTACTCCACCTTGAAGACCGTGTCATTGATATACTCAATGCTTCACACAAGGAACTCCGAGCAGTAAGAGGAGGAACCATAGGATATATTTTTCAGGAACCTGCCGTCGCCCTGAATCCCGTTTTCACCGTCGGGGATCAGATAATCGAAAGTTTGAAACTCCACCGCAAAGATGTCAAAGATTTCAAAGCCGAAGCCGCATCATTGCTCCGCAGTGTCGGAATATCCGATGAAGAAGCAAGACTCAAAGCCTACCCGCATGAACTTTCCGGCGGCATGCAGCAGAGAGTCATTATCGCCATGGCTCTTGCCGGCGATCCGAAACTGCTGATTGCCGACGAGCCGACAACTGCTCTCGATGTTACCATTCAGGCTCAAATACTTGACCTTATTTACAAATTGTGCAAAGAACGGAAAATCGGCGTCATCCTCATTACCCACAACCTCGGCATCGTCGCCAGGCTCGCCGATTCTCTGCTGGTCATGTACGCAGGCAATGTCGCTGAAAAGGGCGATGCACAGCAAATTCTGAAACACTGCCGACACCCGTACACAAAAAAACTTCTCCGGAGCGTTCCCCGCCTCGGCGAAGAAAAAGAACTCCTCTCCACCATAGAAGGCTCTGTCCCCTCACCCGAAAATTATCCTGTCGGCTGCCGTTTCTGCGACCGCTGCGATCATTGCAGATCACTCGGCAAGGATGCAGTCAAAGAATGTTCTTCGCAAATTCCGCCCGAAACAAAATTAGCGGAAAAACATTTCTGCCGCTGTTTCCATCCGCTTGAAAGTGAGGATAACAAATGAAAAATTCACGCCTTGCAATATTACTTGTCTGCATGGCAATAACCGTTTTTGCAACCATGCTGATAATCAGGAGCTACAACCCATCAAAATATATAATCCAAAGCGAAAAACAGGAAATAGCTCAACAAAATGAACTTAACGCCATGCTCGGCGAAGCATATATAAAAATGCAGGAAAATAACCTCAACGGTGCAGAAAAAACCCTGCATCTGTTACTGCGGAACACCCCTTACAACAGCAATGCCCTGCTCCTCCTCGGAAACATTTTCTTCATGCAGGAAAAATACGCCGAAGCAGAGGAAACTTATACCAAACTTATCAAACACTCTCCCCCGAAAGCAATCAACTACAACAATCTCGGTCAGACGCTCGCCATGCAGGAAAAATATTTTGACGCCGTTATGAATTTCAAAAAAGCCATCGAACTCGACCCGAATTCTTATTATGCCCATCTCAACCTCGCCGAAGTTTATATCAAAATCAACCGCAAAAAACTGGCGATCGCCGAACTCAAAAAAGCATTTGAACTGCAGAAAAAACACGGTTCCATTTCAATAAATATGGATGCTTTTGAAGCATTGAAAAACGAAAAAGATTTCCGGGACCTCCTCAACAAAAACTTCAACAGCGGAGATAAAAAATGAGCCGTATCCGCATAATGTCCGATGAATTAAGCAACAAAATCGCCGCAGGAGAGGTCATCGAACGCCCTGCTTCCGTCGTTAAAGAACTGGTCGAAAACGCTATCGACGCAGGTGCGACCTCCATTAAAATCGAAATCGAAAAAGCAGGCTCCCGACTGATCATGGTCAGCGACAACGGCTGCGGCATGGACGGTGATGATGTTCTGCTGGCTCTCGAAATGCACGGCACCAGTAAAATTTTTGATGAAAAAGATATTTTCTGCATTTCAACACTCGGATTCAGAGGTGAAGCAATTCCGTCAATCGCCTCAATTTCAAAATTCTCAATCAAAAGCCGCAACGCCGAATCCATCGAAGGGACAAGTGCCGTCGTCCACGGCGGCAAATTCATCTCCGCCTCTCCTGTCGGTTTTTCTCAAGGTACATGTATCAAAGCAGAGGACCTCTTTTTCAATATCCCCGCAAGAAAAAAATTTCTCAAATCTCCTGCCACTGAACAACAACATATTGAAGAAACCGTACTCAACCTTGCAATCCCTTTCCCGCAAATCGCTTTCACTTTGATATGCGACGGCAAAATCGTATTTCAATCTCCCGCCTCCGATACTTATGATGCCAGACTGCGCACGATTTTCGGCAAAGAATTCAAAAATGAAATGATCCCCGTGAATTATCAGAACGGACCTCTGTCCATCACCGGTTTTATCGGCAAACCCGGCTTCACCAAAAGCACACGCATTTATCAGCGGACCTTCGTAAATGACCGCAAGGTTGAATCTTTCGCCATCTACCGCGGTATCCGCAACGGTTACGCCGCCATGGAAAAAGGCAGATACAATCCCTGTATCCTTTTCTTAACATTGCCGCCCGACCAGATGGATGTCAATGTTCACCCCGCGAAAAAAGAGATTCGCTTCAAACAGGAATTTGTCATCTCTTCCGAAGTTGAAAAGTCAATCAAAAATACCCTCGCAGGCAACCCTGTCGAAACCAAAAATATTGTCGCTGATTTTCAAATTTTCAATAACGGCAAAGTTTCAATAGACTCAATTTTCAACGATGCTTCAAAAGTTTACACTCCCGTTTCCGTTCAGGAACTTGACTTTGGAAAACCTGAAACTCCCGATGGAAATGAAAAACAAACTGAAAAAACAGAAAAATCTTACCACAGCCCGATAAAAAACAATGATATTTTATCAAGTCTGCTGACCGACCTGCCAGATTTTCCGCAGCCGCCGCAGCCGCTCACTCCGTCATCAGCTCCAAATGAAAAAGAATACAGCAGCGATGATGACGATGAAACAGAAGATGATTTTATAAGTTCGCCTCTGCATGAAAATCCGGAACTTCCGACAAGGATCATCGGCATTCTCGACAACAGTTACATCCTGTGCGAAGGTGCAAACCATTCATTGAAAATCATCGACCAGCATGCCGCTCATGAACGAATACTTTTTGAAAAACTCACACGCCTCCGCAGAGAAAATAATGCAAGTCAGGCTCTGTTGATACCGCAAATGCTGGAACTCCCCCTGCAATATTCAACTTTACTGCAGAGAAATATAAAAACTTTTGAAAAACTCGGATTTGATATTGAACACATGGGCGGCAGAAGTTTCATGCTAAATGCCGTTCCCGTGGATTTTCCCAGCAGCGATTGCGACAGTTTTTTTGAGGAAATGCTCTCCGAACT
>JAZRBX010000281.1:0-1799 GCA_045635285.1 Victivallaceae bacterium | reverse complement strand
ACGCCTCTGCGAAGAAGCTCTGGCAGTTCAAGATGCAGGAGCATTTGCAGTTGTGCTTGAATGTATGCCGGAAGCCATCGGAAAAGAAATTTCAAACATATTGTCGATCCCGACCATCGGTATTGGAGCGGGAAGATTCTGCGACGGGCAGGTTCAGGTTTTAACTGATGTTCTCGGTATCGGCGATTTTATCCCCAAACATGCCAAACGTTATGCGGAATGCGGCAATATCATGTCCGACGCAATCAGATCTTATGTAAATGATGTTAAAAACGGAAACTTTCCCGAAGATAAAAACTGCTTCTGAAATATCCCTGTAAATACATTTTTTGTAAAAAAACAGTTTTTTTCCACTTTTTTTGAGAAAACGACTTGACAAATGCATTTTGAGGAGATATATACTCAACAGAAAGAGTTTTTCTCTTAAATACCAACAATAACATCAAGGAGGTACCACATGGTTACAGGAATTGTTTTGGTCAATGTCGAAAGAGCTTTGCTGCGTCAGGCAATCGACGGTATTGCAAAACTTCCCGGAGTTACAGAAGTTTACACGGTTGCAGGTGAATACGACCTCGTCGTTATGATCCGTGTTGCCACCAACGCTGAACTCGCTGATGTTATTGCTACAAGAATGACTCATGACATCTACGGTATCAATCATACAAAAACTTTGATCACCCTCAATGTCGACGCAAAAATCGATCTTGAAAAAGTATTCAATATCGCCTGATCTGATTTTTGGTTTTTGCGGGAAGGAAAAATCCATCCTTCCCGTTTTTCATTTCAGACTTCCCGGGAAATATATTTGTATTTTAAAAAAACGGATGTATTTTATTAGCTCAACAAAAAAATTACGGAGAACATTTTTACAGATAAAATATTAGCTTAAATTTTTAAAACTGATTTTGCGTCAATCCCTGAACTATCCCCTCTGAACTTTGACGACACAGAAACCGGTAATGTCAGTGTGCTTGAGTTTGACTCAGGCACATTCTGGCGTTTGTGGGTTTCTGTCATGCTTAGGGATAGGCTATGGGATTGACACATCTGCCGAATGTGCCTCTTTTTTTTATGGAAAGTATATGAAAAAATACAACGAAAACCAACCTGACAGCATATCTTCCGATAATGAATACTTTTATTATCAGCAAAAAAATATGAATAATATTCTCCAGCTTACAGATACCGATCCATATCCTTTGCCTTTTAAAAAATTTTTACATAAAAAAAAACGGCAGTTTAAAAAAATAACTGCCGATTGATTTTTATTCATACCTCAAAGCTTCTATCGGGTCAAGTTTTGACGCCTTCCATGCAGGATAGAACCCGAAAGAAATACCGACTAACGCCGATACCGCAACAGCGGCAATCACCGCCCCCGGACTCGATTCAATGGGCCATTGTGCAATATTTTTGATAAGCAATGATGCCCCATGTCCCAGCAGAATACCAAGGATTCCGCCCGCCAGACAAAGAACTGTCGATTCAATCAAAAACTGCAGCAGAATATCTCTCGATCTTGCACCGACCGCCATACGCAAACCGATTTCTCTCGTGCGTTCAGTAACCGATACCAGCATGATATTCATAATGCCGACACCGCCGACGACCAGAGAAATAAGTGCAACCCCCAGCAGCAGATTGGTCATCAGCGTTGAAGTTGAATTAAGCATATTCATAAAATCCGCCGAATTGCGGATGTGAAAATCATCCTCTTTCTCTCCGAAAATACGGTGTCTGCGGCGCAGAACCTGCGAAACCTCATTCAATGCATCTTCAACCTTGTCCGTACTTAC
>JAZRBX010000280.1:0-11754 GCA_045635285.1 Victivallaceae bacterium | reverse complement strand
GGTCTTGATCAGGATGTCGCTGATGCTTTCGTCAACGACCGCATTGACGGTGTCCGTGACTGTCTGCTCAATCTGATGCAGCTCCGCAGTTTCGGTCATTTCAAACCCTCCGACTACCTCCCCGCCAGCCGCGAATTTCTGAGTGCCATCGGCGAGGCCCACAGCGCTTTCAACTCCGTCGAAATCCTTAAAAAGAAAGGCGTCAATGCCAAATTCGTCGATCTCTCCGGCTGGAAAGACAACGAAAGCCATTCCATCGAACAGATGGTTGAAAAACATCTCGCAAATCTCGATTTTGCAAGCTGCATGCCCATCGTTACCGGTTATGTCAAATGCGCAGAAGGCATCATGAACCGTTACGACAGAGGTTACAGCGAAATCACTTTCTGCAAAGTTGCATCCGTTACCGGAGCCAAAGAAGGTATCATTCATAAAGAATTCCACCTCTCTACCGGCGACCCCAAACTCATGGGCGTCGACAAAGTAAAAATCATCGGCAATACCAATTTTGACATCGCCGACCAGCTCGCAGATATGGCTATGGAAGCAATCCATCCCAAAGCTTCCAAAGAAATGGAAATCAACAATATTCCCATCCGTGTCAAAAACGCCTTTGACCCTGAAAACCCCGGAACTTTGATCAGCGTTGATTATATCTCCCCCACTCCCAAAGTCGATATGATCTGCGGCAGAAAAGATATTATCGCTATCGAAGTTTTCGATCCCGAAATGGTCGGTGCCAGCGGTTACGACTTCCGTCTGCTCGCCGCTTTCAATGCCAATAAAATCAGCTATATCGCCAAAAACACCAATGCAAATACCATTACGCATTATGTTTCCGATAAGTCACGCAATTTGACCAAATGCCTCGAAGCTCTGGAAAAAGAGTTCCCCGGCGCATCCATCAAAATTTACAAGGTCGCCATCGTCGCTGTCATCGGCAGCAATATGAAAATCCCCGGCTTCCTCTCTCGCGCCGCTGCTGCTCTCGCCCGTGAAGGCGTAAATATTTACGCTCTCGACCAGTGCATCCGTCAGGTGAATATGCAGTTCATCATCGATCGTGATGACTTTGAAAAAGCACAGATCGCCCTGCACAAAGATCTGGTAGAGGGAGAACTCTGATTTTTGAAACTTTTTGATATTCAAAAATATTTGAAGAAAAATCCGTCGTCAACAGGAAAAATCATCCGTTCCTGCGACGGATTTTTTTCTTGTGCAGTCGTTGTTCCCATGCTCAATGAGAACAGCAATGCTTCCGCTTTTTTCGCCTCTCTCAAAAAAGCCGCCGCCAACGCTGCAAATGAAAAAATCCTCATCATCACCGTAGTAAACCGCCATGCCGACTCCCCCCGGGAATACATCATTGACAATGAGCACCTCCTGCAAAGATTGAATTCAAATGAATTTCAACTGGCAAATCTCGCAGTCATCGACTGCACCTCCGATGGCATGACTCTGAAAAACGGTGTCGGAGAAGCAAGAAAAAAAGGCATGGACTGTGCTCTCAATTTTTTCGACCTGAATGATTTTGAAAACAGTATAATTTTTTCGCTTGATGCAGATACATTTGTCGATGAAAATTATTTCACTGCGATCCGCGACAAGATGAACTGCAATATGCAATACGGTGCATTGACTTTCAATGTCAAACATCAATCCGATGCAGTTTCCTCTGATGCTTTGCAGCAGTATGAATTTTATCTACGCTCTTATTATGAAGGTTTGAAATCTGCGGATTCGCCGTTCGCTTTTTACACCGTAGGTTCGGCATTTGCCTGCCGTGCGGCAAACTATATTAAAGCGGGTGGCATGCGTAAACTCAAAGCCGGAGAAGATTTTTACTTTCTCCAAAGCATTGCCAAAAGTTCAAAAGTTCTCCATTGTCCGGAAATAACAGTTCATCCGTCTGCCAGATTTTCGCCGAGAGTTCCTTTCGGTACGGGGACTGCTTTGCAGGCGATCGCAGAAAATCAAAAAGAATACGCCCCCTTCCCTGCAACTTCTTTTGAAGCGTTGAAAAATTTGCTGACTCTCGCTTCAAATCCGCAAAATCTTGCTTCGGCAGAAAATTTTTTATCGCATCTACCGAATGATTTTCAAGCTTTTTTTGAACAGCACGATTTTATCTCTGACTGGGAAAAAGTCATAAAAAACATCCCGCACGCTCAACTCCCGGATGCTTTCAAACTCCACTGGTTCGATGCCCTCAAAACTCTCCAATTCATAAAATTCATCAACAAAAAAAGCTGTACTCCGTAATGAAGTACAGCTTTAAAAATTCAGAACAAATCTTATTCAGTGTAGGCAACGCTGACGCCAGCACCGTTAAAATATGTTGTAGGGGCACGCACGCCGGGATAAGGCTGTCTGTTGATCTTTCTTTTCATTTCTTTGATGCCGATAGATTCAACATGACCGTCGAGGAATGAAGCATTCATTCGGTTAAGATGACGGATATAGAAATGAGATTGAGGATCCAACGGAGCATACTGTTCATAATCTTTGTGTCTGCTGTCAGCAGTCAAAACCATATCAGAGGGAACAGGACATTTTTCGGGAATGAAATATCTATACAAATCTTTTTGCTTGTAAAAAGGACACTGGTCTACCTTAGATGTGCCATTGTTGCAATTAAACATATTTTCAGCATAAATCACACCGTAGGCATAGAGATAACGTGCAGTAGCGGTGTGCATTTTTAGATCACTTCTGACGCTGGGGCATGACATTGCCATAGTATTTTTGGGAAGATAGCCGTTGGCAATCAACTGACCGGGCCAATAATAACCACATTCTTCCGCATCTGTGCCGCTGGCATAAGTTGTATTGTACCATACAAGAATGAGACCGTTATTGTCATCGCCGTACATCATCATAGCAGTTGCACACTGTTTCTGATTGGCGATACATTTGGCGGCTCTGCCGCGTTCACGGGCTTTGCCGAGTGCAGGGAGAAGCATACCGGCGAGAATTGCGATGATTGCAATGACGACCAGAAGCTCGATCAAAGTGAATTTTGAAACTTTTTTCATTTTCATCTTTCCTTTTGGGTTGAAGAAATAACACATCAAGTGTCCGTTGATAACTATTATAGTATATACTGCTGTAAAAAACAATAAAAATCGTATATAAAAACAGAAAGCGGCTTATATTTTCAGAAACTCACAAACTTATAACGACTGCCGCTGCAGATGACGGTCAGTTGACGCAGATACACTATATAAAACAAACTTACGGAGCATTTTATGTGGAAAAAAACCGAAGACCAGCAAAAAGCAATGAAACTTCTCGGAAGCAATATCCCAAATATCCTGCTGTACGGCGGCTCACGCAGCGGCAAAACTTTTATCCTGCTCTATGCCATGATCGTTCGGGCATTGAAAGTGCCGAACAGCCGCCACATCATCCTGCGTTACCGCTCAAATTCAGTGATCCGCAGTGTCAAGATGGATACTTTTGACAAAGTTATGCAACTTGCTTTCCCGAAAATAAAATTCAAAGAAGATTCAAGCGAAGGCTTGATCCGTTTCGCCAACAATTCTGAAATATGGTTCGGCGGCTTGGACAACGGCGACCGCAGCGACCGCATCCTCGGCAGAGAATTCGCCACGATCTATTTCAATGAATGTTCGGAATTGCAATACGATTCCGTAAATACCGCCCTCACCCGCCTGGCACAGAAAACAAAACTTGCCAACAAAGCATATTTTGACTGCAATCCATGCGGCAGGTCGCATTGGACTTATCAACTTTTCATCAATCACTGCGACCCCGTCAGCCATGAGGCTCTGCCTCATCCCGAATTTTATGACGCAATGCTCATGAATCCCGACGGCAACCGCCGCAACCTCCCCGACGGTTATATAGAAAAAACTCTGATGAACCTCTCCGAACGCCAGAGAAAAAGATTTCTCCTCGGCGAATGGGTGGAAGATGTCGAAGGAGCTTTGTGGAAATCCGCAACTATCGACCGCTCCAGAGTAATCAAATGCACAACACAGCTCAACTGTATCGTCATCGCTGTCGATCCTGCTGTCAGCAGTCATAATTCATCAGACTATACCGGAATCGTGGCGGCAGGGCTTGGCAAAGACGGATATTTTTATGTACTCGGTGATTTTTCCATGCAGGGAACTCCGCTTGAATGGTGCAGAAAAACCGCAGAAGTTTTTCACAAATTTCAGGCTTGTGCAGTTGTTGCCGAAATCAATAACGGCGGTGAACTTATCGAATCATTACTCCGTACCATCGACCCTTATATACCATTCAAGGGGGTGCGGGCATCCGACAGCAAAATACGCAGAGCAGAACTTGCCGCGGCACTCTATGAACAGAACAAAGTCCGCCATGTCGGCAAATTCATACAGCTTGAAGAACAGATGTGCTCCTACTCACCCGCAATTTCAAATTACAGCCCCGACCGCATGGACGCCCTCGTCTGGGCTTTGCGCTACCTCGTCGGCAAAACATCTTCATCCCACTTCGTAACTGCATGATAATTCAGCGGAACGGCGTTAAAAAGTTATTGCAGAATGTGATAAAATCAAAGAAAATTTATTTATATTCAGCGGACATTTTTCTGAAAAATATACCAATTTTTGGAAATGCCGCAGGTATGATCAAAGATTTCGCTTTTAGTCAGAATTATATCTTCTTTGCCCCATACGACAAGATAATAAGCGACAATTTTTCTGTTTCCGAGTTCTTTGATATTGATTTCCGCCTTATTATCTGACAAAGCGAGCAAAGAGTTATATCTGACCTGGGGATTGACAATACTCCGCTCGGCAGAGAATGCTTTTTCAAGCATCAGAGCCTCATTGTAACTGTTCATCTTTTTCATTTTCGCCTCTTTCGGGAAAGCGAATGTATGAATTGCAAAATCATTTGAATTTTTGCCGGTACTTAAAACATACAGATAAAAATACGGCTCTTTGAATACTTGTTTCTGATTTGCACCTTTTTTCATTTGAATTGAATAGTCTACAACAATTTTGTTTTCGACCTTTTTGTTGCTTCTGACAGTGATACCGCGCAGATTCACAGGAAATTTCACCTCTCTGATATGTACCGCATAATCAGAGGTGCTGTCATCAAATGCCAGATTGACATTGATATCGGTATCATAATATTTCAAAAGTTTACTGAAAGGAAGACTTTTTACATTTTTTCCGATTTTGAAAAATAGGATATTTTTATCTATCGAAAAAATTTCAATCTCGGAAACGACCTTTTTTTCGTCGTTCTCTCCCTTGTAGATCAAAGTTCCTCCATACATAGAAAAAACAGCAGCAAACAAAAAAATTGTCAGAAAACTTTTCAATTTCAACTCCGTTATTTATTTTTTCGGATTATTTTCAGCAAGCAGTTTGGCATCCTGTTCGGCTTTGTACTGTTTAAGCTGAACGATGATCGAACTGTCGGTCATATAGCCGAGAGCAATATCGTAAGTTATCAAGCCGAGTTTGTATTTCTCAAACAGACATTGATCAAGCGTACACATACCGCTTTTGGTACCGATCTGCATGGAAGCACGCAGCTGATGAGTTTTGCCGTCGGCGATGAGGTTGCTGATGGAGGACGCATTGGTCATGATCTCATAAGCCAATGTCAGTTTGCCGTTGGCAGCAGGAATAAGACGCTGGCAGATGATACCGCGCAAACTTCCCGCCACCATGGTGCGGATCTGTGCCTGCTGTGCCGGCGGGAAAACATCAAGAATACGGTTCAAAGTACTGCCGGCATCGTTGGTATGCAATGTGCCGATGACCAAGTGTCCCGTTTCAGAAGCGGTAATGGCATTCTCAATAGTTTCAAGGTCGTGCATTTCACCGATAACGATAATGTCGGGGTCTTCACGCAATGCGCCTTTGAGAGCAGAACGATAACTGTTGGTATGAATACCCACCTGACGCTGGGTAACCTGACAGTTACGCGAAATTTGCAAAATTTCAATCGGGTCCTCAACGGTAATAATGTGATCCTCCCGTTTTGTATTGAGAATATCGACCATAGCACCGAGTGTTGTGGTTTTACCGCTGCCGATAGGACCGGTAACAAGCACCAGACCGTTGGTATAGTCAAGCATACGCTCAATGGTTGTAATCGCCGTCGGCATGAAACCAAGTTCCTCAAGCGAACAGATGTGATCAGGCACGATACGGTATGAACCTGCGATACCGTCTTTGTGCTGCATGACCGCCACACGGAAGCGGTCAGGTCCGATTTCAAGAGCGTAACTCAAATCCATATTTTCGTTAAACTGTGCTTCCTGTTCTTCAGAAAGCAGAACTCTGTTCATGCGTTCTGCTTCTTCGGGAGTTATCATATGGTTGCTGAAACGCTGAATAGTGAGAGCTTTCCGCATAAAAGGATAACTCATTGCAGAAATGTGCATATCACTGGCGCCGAGTTTACGCAAACTTGTAAGCAATTCGCACATCAAATCCGCCACCTGCTGATCGTTCATACTGCTGATATTTTCCAGCGAGGGCAGATTTTCAATGGCAAAATCAGGTTCTTCGGGAGCAAAAATTTCAGGAATTTCCCCCGTCTGCGCCTGTGCAACGGCAAAATCAATAACTGTCTGAATCTGTTCAAACAGATTATCACACTCCTCCTGCTCCATGTTTTCAGCCAGAGTATCAAGCAAAGTTTGAGCGTAAGTTCCGAGATCCGGATTTCCCATTTGATCATAAAGCTGCACACAAAAATCGACATCGATGATTTCATTTGAGACCAGAGCGTAGATAAACCATTGGATTTCAAGATTCATAACAGTTTCCTTTCAAAAAATTGAACTTTTCTGCAATATAGTTCCTAATTATGAAAAATGCAATTACACTTATAAAAAAATTATGATTTATTTCTGCCATTCAGCAGCAAAATATTCCGCACATATCATACAGAACTTGTTAGGATAGTCAACCGCAAATGAACGGACTCCCAAATCCAGAACGGCAAAAATATCCTTTTTCTCAAACTTCCACGGCAATACCTGCAAAAGGACACCGTGTTTTTGCGTAATTTCAAGTGCCTCACGCAAATCATCCGGCTTTATGTCATAAATCCATTCACAGTTTTGGTGATCAGCAATCCGGTTCAAATGCAGCTGAACCTGCTCAAAACCCTTGAAATCTGCCGCCGCAAGTTTGCGGAAACGCTCCATGATTCTCTCTCTGCTGCCGCCGAGCCATATTTTAATACGGACATAAGGTTGAAGTTTTTTAAATTCAGAGGCAATATCCTCATCGGTAGTGGCAAAAGTTATCTGTTTGGCAACACCGTATTTATCAATCTGCGCCGACAGAAGGTCCAGAGGAACGTTTTTATAATCAATAATGATCTCCTTTTCCGGGTCGTCGGCAAGTTTCTGTAAAAGTTCATGCAATGCAGGAACGCTCTGTCCGGGATAAGCGTCATTGCCTATATCATATTTTTTGACCTCGGCGAAAGTCATTTCCGAAATATCTTTGTCTGCGACATCAGATGAAACATTGCGAGCGGTCCGTTTGAGATTGCCGTCATGCAGACTCATGATAACTTTGTCTTTGGTCATATTGACATCAGCTTCCGGAGTGCCGCCGAGCATCCATGCGTATTCAAACCCTACGGGAGTGGATTCGGGAAGTTCAAAACCTCCGCCGCCGCGGTGAGCCTCCCAGAGAATTATTTTATCATTGCTTTTTTGAGCATCGACATTCCGACAGGCACAACCGCAAAATGCAGCTGCACCAATAGAAAGTAAAAAATTAAATACTTTTTTCATATCATTTCCTAAAAAAAATACTGCCGGAAAAAATTTTTTCCGGCAGCGATTCATTTTATCAGAGAGTTTCCAATGCGATCTTAACACTGAATTTGACCGTTTCAAGCGATTCGATTTTGCGGGCTCTGCCTGATTTTATCTCGGCGTCTCTGCCGCCGAGAAGGTTGTTTGAAGGTTCGAGACCGCAGACAAATCTGCCTTTCTCAAAAGATTTCCATTGAGCGAGATAAGGAAGTTCATCCGCTTTGGAGGAAATTTGCACTTTGAGTTTATTTTTCTCATTGATCAAAGTTGCGGTGCAGTAGTTGTCCGCATCAGGCTTGATGAAATGGAAAAAAACCTCTTCAGGAACATTTTCCGTCGGCGGCGGCAGTACTGCATATTTGTCAATATTTTTTGCCGCATCGTCATTGCGGGGAGTAATTTGTGCATCTTCGCTGAAATAAACTGCATCTTCACTGACCAGCGGATATCCGAAGTTGCAATGATACAGCATAACCAGATAATCCGCATAAGGTCCGAGATTTTTCACTTCATCATCGATATAAACGGTATTATCACCCATGTAAGTTGTAACTGTACGGCGCAGACGGAGATTTTCACCGAACATTGAGGCTTCACGGAGCAATCCTGAAACCTGCAATCTGTACTTTCCGTCAACCCATTCACATTTGACGGAAAGCTGTTCTGCTGCACTCATATTAATTTTGCCGTGAAGCGGCTGATCACCCTCCGGACCGCCGGCATGACGCAGACCGCAGGGAGTCATCAAACCGCCCTGCCAGTCGGTCAGGAAGTTTAATGTTTTGACATTGCTGTAACCTTTGGGGCTTCTCCATGCGACATTCACGCCGTCAATGGAACATTCCGTCAAACTCATTCCGCGATCGGCTGAAACAACAAACTGCAAGCCGGAACCGTTATTTACTTCAATGATTCTTGAACCTTTGCCGTCGCCCTCGTTGATAATGAGAGTACGGGCATAAGCGAGCTGATCCATATCAGCAAGATATGACATGAGTTCAGCTTCATTTTTATTTGAGCAATTATTTTTCATAAGTCAGAGCATCCAGCAAGTTTTGGCGTTCATCTTCGGGGTAATTTTCAGCGTGCAAACCCAAAGCATACATTGAAGCGGCACTTTTGGCATTCTTGATCAGCAAAGTCGGCTGTACGCCCTGTGAAAGACACATACGGACCGCACCGATGGAACGGTCGTTCCATGAAAGTTTACGGTCAAGGTCGCGGATGATACGGTCAACGCTGTCGGCAAGATTGGGAGAAACCATACGTTCGATAAGTTCTTCCGCCCATGCGTTGAAGTTTTCGGTTTTGAAATAATCGTCAACTCCGGCAAATTTTTTGCAGAGAGCTGCGCCGCATTCATTGATGAGCAGATCACGGACTTCCTGCATTGCTTCGGGATAAGCTGCGACTTCGCTCATGTAGGTGCATTTGCGAACTTTTGCCATCATACCGAGAGCGAAATGGCTGGCGTTATGTCCGTAAAGTTTAGCCTCTTCAAAAGGATAGAGGTCCTGTTTGGGATAAAGTCCGACAATGCCGATATTTTCAATACCGGGAGCATTTGAAGTATAAATTGTGCAGAATTCTTCAACCAGATGACCGCTGTCAAGACCGGGAGCAAGCGGCGGCAGAGCGGGATTTTCAGCAGTTTTGAAAATTTTGCTCATTTTGCCGATGACGGTATCCAGATAGTAGGTATTGGGGAAATTTGCAGCCATAGTTTTTTCAAAATCTTCGGCGGCAGTGGTGCTGTTTTCGGAGGTATAGACATAACGCTGTGCGTCGGGATTGCGTTCAAAACCCTCTTTGAGCCACGGCACGCAGAACTGATAAAATTTAGTGGCGGGCAGAGCGGTATTGATTGCCAGAGCTTTGGAGGCATAATCTTTGAGAATCTCCAAATCTTCAGGGACAGAAGGATTGTAAATTTCAACTTTGTCGTAAGTATCAGTTACAATACCTTTGGCATTTGAAGTATTGACGGTGATGCTTCCGGCTTTGCGGATAGCTTCGACCATTACGGGGTTGACCTCGGCAATAACGATTCTGTCAAAATTGCCTTTGCTTGCACCTGCGACAAAAATTCCTGTCTGGATGGGGCCGCAGCCAATACCTAAAAAGATTTTTTCACTCATGATTAAAACTCCGCCGGTACATCTCTGTAAGTACCGTTTTTTACTTGGTTCTGAATTTTTTCAAGGGAAACTGCACCGCCGGACGCGGTTGCAGATTTAAGATTGAAGAAAGAGTTTGCCGCACCGAATTTCAAAATTTCATCAAGCGGCATATTTTCATGGATACCGTAAAGCACACCGGCACAGAAAGCATCACCTGCTCCGTTGCTGCCGACAATGTCTGAACGGTCGATCTTGAATGAGGGGGCAATATAAATTTTGTGGTTCTGATCGATGGCGACTCCGCATTCAGGCATGTGGAAAATCGTGCATTTGGCAACTCCTGCATCCATGAAGTTGTGCAGAGCTTTTTTCATATTGTCAAAATCCAATGAATCATCTTCACGGCGTATTTCAAGGTCAAAAGTATTGCCTGCTTCGATTTCATTGATGGCAAGAACGTCAATATAGGGCAGAGCCGCATGGGTTACGCGTTTGAATTTTTCTTTGCTCTCGGAAACGAAATCGACCAGAGTCAGAATGCCTTTGCTCTGAATTTCTTTGAGCAGCCGTGCAGCGGGAGTACCGTATTCGGGATCGACTCCGTCAAGTTTTTCCAGCAAAAGCAGATATGCCAGATAAAATATTTTGGCATCAACATCAATTTTGCTCAAATGTTCATAACCAAGTTCCGCATTTGAACCGGGACAATGAAAAAAGGTTCTTCTGCCGTCAGCAGACATCACATCTGTAAATGATGTCGGAGTATCAGTACGGAACATGAAACGGCTGTCAATATTGCGTTTGGCGATTTCATCCATAAGAAAATCACCGTTAGCGTCGCTGCCGACCACCCCCGCGGCATAAAGCGGAATATCCGTATTCATCGCAGCAAGGTCAAAAAGAACATTGCAGGGACCGCCGCCTCCGCCCTGTTCGATAGATTTGACATTGCACAATTCTCCTTCTTTGGGGAAGCGGTCAAGAGTTTTTACGGTGTCAACGATCCAGTTGCCGGCACCGATAATACCTTTTTTTGTCATAGTAAAAAATCCTTCTGTTTTTGAGCAGTTTATTTATAATAAACCCTAATATTGAAAATTCAAGTCCTTTTTGCAAGGAAAAATGATAAAAAATAACAAAGATGTGATTGAAAAATCAATAAAGTGTAGTATAATATACTAATTATAGTATTGTTTTCAACAGGAGATAAGCTTTGTCAAAGAACCGTATATTTTTTATTGCTGCATGTTTTGCATTGTGCTTTTTGAGCGCGATGCAGCTCTGCGGTGCTCCCGTTGTCGGCAAAAACAGTCTCCTTGCCGAACTTAAAAGCGTCCGCGCCGACAAATGGACATGGAACGCAAACAACATCATCCTCGAAGGCAATGTCGTCATCCCGACTGCTAATTTTCATATCGCCGCCGACAAAGTCATATTGAATACCGAAAGCCGCGATGTCGAATGTACCGGCAATATCCGCCTCCACGCCCGCAGAACCGAAAAAACCGCACTGACCAATGAACAGCTGACCGAACTTCGCAAATATCCCGATGTCGTCGTCGAAGTCGAAGAGGTTTCCTTCACTCCGCTCGGCGTACCTTATGTCAACGCTCTTGTCTACTACGTCAGCGATATTGTTACGGCAGAAAAACTCTCCGGCAACCTCATAAGCGGTTATCTCAGTATGCAGAATGTCCGCTGCAAATCAGAACACTTTGCTTTGAAAGCAGAGAGTGCCGTACGCAAAGCAAACGGCGAAATCGACCTCAAAAATGCCGATTTCAGCTCCTGCGAATTTCTGGCTGAAGACAATGCCCATTACTCGATTTCCGCCTCTGA
>JAZRBX010000279.1:0-4945 GCA_045635285.1 Victivallaceae bacterium | reverse complement strand
CCGAAAAACAGCCCGACACCACCACGGACGCAGGACATCACGCGGCAGCGTAACAAAACGGGGATGGACATCCCCTTGCGGGGGGGCGGGGGATGCAATCAATCCACCGAAAAAAACAAAGCGGATGTAACGCGGGGGATGCAACCACCCCCCCCGAAAAAGGGGCGCAGCCAGTTCTCTGCAAAAAAAGCGGAGGCAAGATTGGGATTTTTTCATTTTTTTGTGGTAGAGAGGTTGATTTTGCTGATTTTGAAATTATATTCATAGGAGCATATTTTTTAGTTAGCACAAGGAGTTTTTATGGGACTTGATTACAAAGCACTTGCAAGTGCCGGACTTGAAAAATTCGGCTTTGCTCACGAAACAAAAATTGATTATCCGCAGGGGGAAACTGTTGAATGGTATGGTTTCATCCGTCATAATTTTGAAATCGACGGCTGCAAGGCTTTTATTGTTGAGCCGCCGAATCCTGCTCCCGGTCTGCCGTGGTGCTGGTGTATGCAGTGGGCGGAGGCTTTTGTTCCCAGAACTCCGGCGTTGAAATTGCTTGAAAGGGGATTTCACCATATGCATATTGATGTTTTTTCGACTTATATGAATTCCGATGGAATCAAAAAGGTTGAAAAATTTTATGCTTTGCTCCAAAAACTTGGTTTCAACAAAAAAGCCGCTCTTATCGGAATGAGTTACGGCGGACTTTTTTCGTGGCGCTGGGCGGCAGAACATCCGGAAACTGTCGGTGCGATTTATGCGGATTGTCCTGTTTGTGATCTTGCTTTCATGGCTGGCCGTACAGCGGCAGATGCCGATGAAGCGATGTTGAAGTCATGTTTGAGTGAGGGGCAGAAAAACATGGCAGCTTACGGGGTTGACAATGCGGAAGATTTACGCAATCATCCTCTTTCTCCTTTGAATAATTATCAGGCGATTGCAGATGCGAAAATCCCGATACTGGTTTTACGCGGCGGACAGGATTTGACGGTATTGCCGAAGAGCAATATTGATATTTTTGAGGAGCGTCTGAAAGCTGCCGGCGGCGATATTACGGTTATCAACCGTGATTGTTATGGACATCATCCGCACGGCATGGATGATCCCCGTCCGCTGGTGGACTTCATCCTGCGCCATTACCCTGAAATGTAAAACTCTGACAGTATGATGAATATTGTTGAAAAATAGGAAAAATATTTACTTTTTAGAAAAAAAGACTTGTATTTTTTTTAAAATGTGATATTTGTTTTTTTATCTGATTAAAAAAACTAAACCAAGAAAGGAGTTTTTTTGATAAAAGAAAAAACATAATTAAACAAAATTATTTAATAGATTGATTGTAAAGTCTATCCCTGAACTACCACTTCAAATATTAGACATGTACAAACACATTTTTATGATCGGTGTGTTCCATATATATGGCACATTTCGATTAAGTGTGTGTTTGTACGCTGTGGTAGGCGTTGGGATAGGCACTTTCTTCGGAATGTGCTTTTTTTATTTTTAATAAAAATATGGAAAGAGGAAAAATGATAAAATTTTATTGTACTGAATGTAATCAGAAATTATCAATAGATGATGATATGGTTGGTGAAGTTGTGGAATGTCCTAATTGTTCTGCCCTGCTGCAAGTTCCAGGCACGGCAGATGCAGAAAAAACAGAAGATGATGTGCGAGTTGGCGTTTTTTCTGACATATCAAATAAATTGTCAGACACGATAGGTGTTGATAGGTTGGAAGGATTCAAAATCGGAGAATTTTTTTCACAGATATTTAAAATACATCCTTGGAAAGAACTTGAAAATTCTTTTACCGTAGGATCAATACAGACAACTCCTGATATTAGTTCTATAAGTATAAAATGGCCTACTCCATGGATATTTTTTCATGCATTAATTTTTTCAATAGTAACATATTTTTTGTTACCATTTTTATATGAAGAAAGATTTATACCACAGCAGAGTGTTTTAATTCCATTTATTCTAAATGGTATTATTGGAATTCCATTTTCAACTCTTATTTTTTATTGGGAAATGAATATTGCCAAAAATGTATCTATGCTTCAAATTTTTAAAGTAATATGGTTCGGAGGTTGGATTTCAATAATAATTACTTTGCTTTTGCATAAAATTGGATTTAGGTATGAGAACCCAATTTGGGCAGGTCCTATAGAAGAAACAGCAAAGTTATTAGCATTGTTGTTTTTTTTCAAAAACACCAGATATCCATATATTTTGAATGGATTATTATTGGGCGCTGCAGTTGGAGTCGGTTTTGCTGTAATAGAAAACGGACACTACTTAATAAACTTTGATTGGGAAGAAGATATTTTGCGAGTTAGAGCTATATGCTCTCCTATAGGTCATGTTCTCTATACTGCACTTGTTGGTGGTGCTCTTTGGAAATGCAAGGAAACTATTAATAAAATCTCTTTTGAGTTGTTTTTTAATAAAAAATTTTTCCCGGTATTTCTTTTAGCAATTGGTTTGCATATGTTTTGGAATAGTAAGTTGTTGAAAAGAGATTTATTTTTTAAAGGAGTTATTATTTTGGTGTTGGGATATTCAGTTGTTTTATGTTTAACCCAGGAGGGATTGAAACAAATTAAAAAAATTCAAAAAAGAAATAGAGAATAAGAATTAAAGTTTTTGTTATTTTTTAGAGAGGATAATAACAGCATTTTTTTAAATTCTTTAATGTTTATTTAAAAAAAATGGGATTGCTTTTATTGGTGGCAATAAAAGTAATCCCGATAAAAGTGTTTGTCAAGAGGGGGGGACGATGGATGTTCATCCCCTTTTTGTTGCGCTGTCGCGTGATATTAAACAGCCTGATGACTGCAAGTATTAAAATATCTGCAAAAATCTTAAACAAAAATTTCCTTACGCAATGGCAAGAGCATAAGTCATTGAAGCAGAGTTGTCATCGACTGTGAGTTTCAAAACATAATCAGTTGAGGCGGCGATTTCGTCTTTGCCTCTCAAAGGTTCACCAAATATTTTCCGATCGCAAAACTCAAGCGATCCCATTCATAAATCACCGCCAAAAAAATATCGAAAATCAATGATATGATTCTTGCATTTAATAAAAAATATGGTATATTAATTGCAATTATATACATACATCGAAATTTTTTCACGGAAAGGCTTTTATTATGGCAACTTATCTTGACGAATTTATGGAGAATTTCAAATTTGAAGGTCTGACCTTCGATGACGTTTCTCTCATCACTCAGTACGCTGACTTCCTCCCCGGTGAGGCCGATGTCAAATCTTCTTTCAGCCGTAACGTCAAACTCAATATACCCCTCGTTTCCGCCGCTATGGATACCGTTACCGAAAGCCGCATGGCTATCGCTATGGCTCAACTCGGCGGCCTCGGAATCATTCACAAAAACCTCTCCGTCGAACGCCAGGTCGAAGAAGTCCGTAAAGTCAAAAGCTACCTCAACGGCATGATCAAAAATCCCGTCTGCTTCAACGAAAATATGACCGTCGCCGAAATGCTTAACGCCAAACGCGACAAAAAACTCGCTTTCAGCGGCTTCCCCATCCTCGATAATGACGGTAAACTCGTCGGTATCATCTGCGCACGCGATATCAAATTCCTTTCCGATTACAGCATGAAAATCAAAGATGTCATGAGCTCAAACGTTATCACCGGAAATACCGGAATCTCCATGCAGGACGCTTACAAAGCCATGATCAAAGATAAAATCGGTAAACTCCCCATCGTCGATCAGAATGGCAAAATCACAGGCCTTTACAGCTTCCATGACGTCAAAACCCTCGTCGAAAAAGATGAACCCGATTTCAACCGCGACGCTCAGCATCAGCTCCGCTGCGGCGCCGCTATCGGTCCCTACGATGAAGCCCGCGCCGAAGCTCTTGTCAACGCAGGCGTCGATGTCATGGTCCTCGATACCGCCCACGGCCACAGCAAAGGCGTTATCGAAACTCTCAAAATTTTCAAAAAGACTTACGGCGACAAAGTCGATGTCGTCGCCGGCAATATCGCAACCCGTGAAGCCGCCAAAGCCCTCTCCGACGCAGGCGCAGACGGTATCAAAGTCGGTATCGGTCCCGGTTCAATCTGCACCACCCGCGTCGTCGCCGGTGTCGGCGTCCCGCAGGTTACCGCTGTTTATGAAGTTTCCAAAGGCGCAGCTTCCGATATTCCGATCATCGCCGACGGCGGTATCAAACAGTCCGGCGACCTCGCCAAAGCTATGGCTGTCGGTGCTGACAGCATCATGATGGGTTCCGCTCTCGCAGGTACTACTGAATGTACCGGCGAACCCATTCTCCACAACGGCAGAAGTTATGTCGTTTATCGCGGTATGGGCTCCCTCGAAGCTATGAAAACCGGCAAAGGCGGCCGTGAACGCTACGGTCAGGCTGTTGTCGATACTGACAATAAACTTGTTCCGCAGGGTATCGAAGCTATGGTGCCTTTCCGCGGTTCAGTCAGCAATGTCATCATCCAGCTGGTCGGCGGTCTGCGTTACTCATTCGGCTACTGCGGCGCACGCACTGTCAAAGAATTCAAGGAAAAAGCAAAACTCGTCCGTGTTACTTCCGCAGGTTTGCGTGAAGCTCATCCGCACGATGTTACTTTGCTCAAAGATGCTCCCAACTACACTGCATCCAAGAATTGAGTTGATTTGAAATGATGTTTCTGTATAATTTGTTTTTCGGTGTCGGCTTTCTCTTTTTCCTGCCGGCACTGATAATCAAACTTAAAACCCGTCCCGGTTACAAAAAAACTTTCTCCGAACGCTTCGGCAGATTCTCTCCCGAACGCCGTCAGGAGCTGAAAGATTTTGCACCCGATATATGGCTGCACAGCGTCAGCGTCGGTGAAACAGTGCTCGCTCTCTCCTTTATAAAAAGTTACCGCAAGCACCACCCCGAAGCAAAGTTAAGTCGGGGGCCAAGCGGTCTTAGGAAGACAA
>JAZRBX010000278.1:0-3439 GCA_045635285.1 Victivallaceae bacterium | reverse complement strand
TGCATCTTCGGACAAAGATAGAAAATTATGAGAATTGATATTTTAACTTTGTTCCCGGAGATATTCCCCGGCCCGTTAGGGTCAAGTATTATCGGCCGTGCGCAGAAAAACGGGATCGTCGAAATCAATGCGATAGATCTCCGCAGATACGCTCACGATAAACATGCGTCAGTGGATGACAAGCCTTACGGCGGCGGTCCCGGTATGTTGATGAAAGCGGATGTGCTTTTTGAAGCGTTGACCGATTTGAAAAAAGACGGTACACAGGTTGTATTGACGACTCCGAGAGGAGAACCCTTTACTCAAAGTGCCGCCGTCAAAATGGCTTCATTTGATCACTTGCTGATCCTGTGCGGCCACTACGAAGGGGTCGATGAACGTGTCATTGAACGCTTCGTGGATTGGGAGCTTTCGCTCGGAGATTTTGTCATGACCAACGGCAATATCGCCGCCATGGCAATGGTGGATGCGGCTGTGCGTCTGCTGCCGGGAGTCCTCGGTAAAGATGAGTCAAGTGCTGATGAGTCTTTCTCTAACGGACTTTTGGAGTACCCGCAGTACACCCGCCCCGCCGAAATCGACGGTATGAAAGTCCCCGAAATTCTGCTGTCGGGCGATCACGCAAAAATCGCTCAATGGCGACTCGAAGAATCTTTGAAAATTACAGAGATTCGACGGCCGGATTTGTACAAAAAATATAAGAAATAACTTTTCAGGAGGATAAAAATGAGCACAGTCTTGGATAAAATCCGTAAGGAAAATGTCAGAACCGACTTGCCCGACTTCAACGTCGGCGACAGTGTCAAGGTTTATGTCAAAATTGTTGAAGGTACTACTGAACGTATCCAGCTTTTTGCCGGCACCGTTATCGCTATGCGCGGCAAAGATATGGAATCCACTTTCACCGTCCGCCGCGTTACTTTCGGTCAGGGTGTTGAACGTGTTTTCCCCTTCAATACTCCCATGATTCAGAAGATCGAAGTCGTCCGCAAAGGCAAAGTCCGCAGCTCCAAAATCTACTATCTGCGTGACAAAATCGGTAAAGATGCCCGCGTTAAAGAATTGCGCACCCGTTAATTTGCTGACAGGGATTTTTTATCGTGTCTGTTGAGGCTTATCTGCCCATAGATCATCAACTCCTCGTTATGGAAAATCAACTCCGTAACGAGGGGGTTTATTTTGTTGCCGGCGTAGATGAAGCGGGCAGGGGGCCGCTTGCAGGTCCTGTCGTTGCCGCAGCTGTGATTTTTCGTGATTTCAGCAAAGTTCCGCAGGTTTTCGATTCTAAACAGCTTTCAGAAAAAATGCGTGAGGACCTTTTTGAAACGCTGACCAATTCGCCGGATGTTATTTTTTCCTTTGCAGAAGTCGATAATAATGAAATCGACCGCATAAATATTTTGCAGGCAACTCATCTCGCCATGCGTAATGCCGTTGACGGCCTTTCGCAGAAACCTGATTTCGTTCTCATTGACGGCAACCCCGTCAAAAGTATGACTTATCCCAATCGCTCGGAAGTCAAAGGCGACGCCCGCTGTGCCGCCATTGCCGCCGCCAGTATCATTGCCAAAGTTCATCGCGACCGTTTGATGTGTCGATATGCTGAACTTTATCCTCAATACGGATTTGAAATCCATAAGGGTTACGGCACCGCCATGCATCTTGATGCTATTTCAAAATATGGTCCGTGTCCGATTCATCGCAAAACTTTTTCGCCCATTAAAGAAATTCTCTCCCCCGTCGAACAACTTACTTTCTTTCCAAGTGAAAAAAAATAAGACAAAGAAAGCTGTTTCCCTTGTTTTCTTTTTAGAACGCTATGTTCCCAATATGGGGAGATATCTGTATCTTGTGTTTTTTTCAGGGGCTTACGCCGCCCCTGCACCCGGCGCCGGGTACGACCCGGAGCGATGTGACGCTGGCGCGTGAGTGTCAGCGGCTGGGTGCGTCAGGCTGTTTTTCGGCGAAATTTTCGTTTCGTCCTCCCGCTTTTTTGCGGAATGACGAAACAAATCTTTCGCCGGACTTCGCCATAATTGGGGTATTGCCGTGTTTTGCTTATGCAAAACACTATACCCCAAACCCCTCAATTTTTTATTCTCAAAAAATTAATTTCATTATCTCCCCTCAAAGGGAACAGAGCGTTTTGAAAAAAGAAAGCAAGATAAAGAAAAAAACAAAAATTTTTCTTGCTTTTTGTGGAGTGTGTGTTATATTAACTGTAAATACTCTTGTAAAATTAAAATAACAAAAAAGAAATGAATTGTATATGAAACGATTTTTTATTGTTGGTATTATTGCTGTTGCTGTTATTGGTCAATCTTACGCAAATGGAGTTACAAAAGACATAACAGGGTATCGTAAAGCCGCTGAACAGGGACATGCTGATGCAAAAAAAGCCCTTAATGATTTAGGGGTAAGTTGGTAATTTTTTATTGAGATATTTACAACGGCAGAGTTTTTCTGCCGTTTTTTTTATTGAAAGAATGTTGTTTGATTGTAATTTGTAATTATCAAATCTTCTCCTGATTTTCAAACTCTCTATCTTGCCGTGATGGTAATAAAAAGTAGAGATTTATTTTGATTTTTTGGGCTTTTGTTATCTGTTTGTTTTTGTGAGTGCATTTTTCGCATTTTTTTCGCATTTTTTCTTGAATTTTCGTAAAAATGCAGTATATTTTACAACCGTTCAAAAAGTGAAAAATATCAACCACAACAAGGAGTATTTTTACAAAAGACTTTTGAGTGAAAATTTTTGTTTTTTTGTGATTTTTGATAGCGGCCGGGGCGGGGGGCGATTACCTCGTTAGCCCCGTGGATATTGGAAAATATTTGCCAATGACATGTCTTCAAGAGAAAATTTTTATCAGTTTTCCCTTCAGGATATGTCAAAAATCCAAAAAATTCAATCTTTTTCATTTATCAGAAAAAAACTTATCTCTGCTTATTTGTCCGCTTCTTGATCCATATTGATTGTTAATGATACTGAGGACAAGGTGTTGTTGCTTTTGATTTTGTTTTAAGTTTGCGGCATTTCAGTTTTGATTATGGATTTTTTTACTCGGCTATGCCGTTTGTCTTTGCTAAAATTCTCCAAAATAAAGAAAGGTTCAGTATATGACAGCTGAAAAAAAATTCGTCTATTTCTTCGGAGCAGGTGCTTCCGAAGGTACCGCTCAAATGCGTGACCTCCTCGGCGGCAAAGGTGCAAACCTCGCTGATATGGCATCTCTCGGTCTTCCCGTCCCTCCCGGTTTTACCATTACCACTGAAGCTTGCGCTGAATACGGCGTGATCGGCAAAGAAAAACTTTTCGAAAAGATCACCCCCCAGATCAAAGCTGCCCTCAAACGCCTTGAAGAAGCTACCGGCAAAACTTTCGGCAAAGGCCCCCAGCCCTTGCTCGTTTCTGTCCGTTCCGGTGCCGCCGCTTCCATGC
>JAZRBX010000277.1:0-3515 GCA_045635285.1 Victivallaceae bacterium | reverse complement strand
CACTTTTTTCAACTTTTTTACATAAAAAAAACGATTTTTTTAATGTTTTTTACATTTTACAACAAATTATTGTAAATTTTCCGGAAAAATCATCACTTCTGCGGCACCAGAAGAAATTCCAATTCCACCAAACCGTTCTTCTGCATTTTCTGCCACTCATCGGCAGGCGGAGCCGGAAGATATTTCAGATTTTTGATCAACTCTTCGGCGGAAAGGTCCATGGGCCAGAATTTTGATTTTTCCAATATTTTCGCACTTAAAACTCTGCCGGAGCGGTTGAAAGTGAATTTGATCAGGACTTTCAGATTTCTGCCGGCAAGCAGCTGTTCATTGGGGGGATTCCATGTTTTGTATATGACACCGACAAGCTGCTGAACATAAGTTGCACCGAAGCCGTCGCCGGAGCTGTCATCCTCCTCCGGCTGTTCGGCAGGAACTCTTCTTGCATCTTCGGGGCGGATGATTTCCAGATCGTCATTTACAGGAGGAGTATATTTCTGTTTTTTGGGAGCAGGCTGAACTGCCGTTCTCTGAACGGTTTTCTTCGGAGCGGGAGTCGGTTTGACTGTTTTTTTAACGACAGGTTTGGGTTGAGGTTTGGGCTTTGGTTTCTGAACCGGTTTTGGTGCAGGTTTCTTTTTCGGGACGGCAGCGTTTTTTGGTCTGCCGGGATTTTTGACAGTTTTTGAGGTTACCTCTTTCGGGATTTCAACAAGTTTGACGGTAATGACATCTTTTTTCTTTTTGCTTTTGACAAAATCGATAACCATAAAAAACACCGGAGGCAGCACAAAAATTGCGATATGTGCCAGCAGAACAAAATTGACGATCTTCAAACGGAACTTTGAAGAAACGAGTGATGTTTTTTCAGGCTGATTGTCAAAAAGAAACTTCATACCCTGCTCAATCTTCCTTTGAAGTTACCAGACTTATATTTTCAAAACCGCATCCTTTGATGTCTTTCATAAGCTCAATTACTTTATCGTATGAGCATTTGCCGTCTGCTTTGAGCAGAATAACAGTTTGAGGTGCCGCCATTTTCAAATTGCCGAGAACGGAAATCATTTCAGCAACGGACATATCCTGTTTGTCAATATTGACTCTGCCGTTCTCTTTAAGCACGATAGTTTTGCTGTCCTTTTCGGGCATAGGGGAAGCATTCATCTGCGGAGTTTGCACCGGCAGACTGTATTCGACCAGCGGCATGGTGATCATAAAAACGATCAACAGCAGGAAGGTCAGGTCGATGAGCGGAGTCATATTGATCTCGTCAATAGCTCCCATTTTTGAGTTGCGCCGTCTTCTTTTCATCGTACGTCCTGCTTTGCGATTTCATCGAGTTTGAGTTTGACCATGAATGCCTCGCTGAAATTATCCATACTGACGGTCAGCTGGCGGATTTTGGCACCGATAGTATTGTATCCCACGACCGACGGAATGGCGACCACCAGACCCACAACGGTAGTTAGCAATGCGGAAGCAATACCCGGAGCCATGGCACCGATATCGGCACTTCCCTGCTGTGCCATACCGACAAAAGCGAACATAACCCCCCAGACCGTACCGAAAAGTCCGAGAAACGGACAGACAGAAACGATTGTCGCCAAAACGCTTGTGCCTGCTTCAAGTTCAAGTATCTGGGTTGAAATTTCTCTCTCAAGCACCGCTTCAATGGCATTCATCTGGGCTTCGGTGAGTTTGGGAGCATTTTCAAGAGCGACATATCCGCCTGCCGAACTGGATGAATTTTCATAAAATTCTTTCAATCTTTCAACTCCTGCCCCGTAAACCTTGCATACAGGAGAGGGATCATCAATGGCAGAACCTGCCACGGCACAAACGGAACGGCGGTTTTCATTGAATACGGCGATAAAGCGGTTGGATAATTTCTGGGCTTTGCCGAGAGCATAACATTTGTCGATCATCAACGCCCATGTTATGACCGATGCCGCAAGAAGCAAGATCACAATAAATTTACCCATACCGTCACTGGCGGCAAAAGCATAATAAACTCCGTTTGTCTGTGCCGCAAACATCACAACACTGCTGAAAATCGACATAAGTTCTCCTTTTTTCAAATATTTACACTATTTTCAGATATTTTTTTGCAAAAGCCAATAATCTGTATTATATTATAGGCAGTATCGAAAAAAATTCAAATTGAAAACTCAAAAAAAAGGAAAACTTTTTATGTCAGAAAAAATTTATCTCGGTTTCGACATCGGCGGAACAAAAATAGGCATCGGTCTGGTCTCTGCAAGCGGTAAACTCATCGCCGGAGAAAGAGTTGACAATGTCAATACAAAACCCGAAGAAATCCTCCCGCAACTTGCAGCAATTGCAAAAAAATTAATCGCCGAAAACAATATCAGTTATGACGACATTCCCGCTTTCGGCATCAGCACCCCCGGCCCTGCCGATATTCCCAACGGCATCATCACCACTCCGCCCAATAATCCTTTCTGGCGCAACGTTCCCATCCTCAAATATTTGCAGGACGCTCTGAACATAAAAGGTTATTTTGAAAATGACGCCAATGCCGCCGCCATCGCAGAAGGTTACTTCGGTGCAGGCAGAAACAGCAAAGATTATGTCTTCCTGACCATGAGTACCGGTATCGGTGCCGGTATCGTCACCAACGGCACTCTGATACAGGGAACCGGATTTTTCGGCGGAGAATACGGTCATACCGTCCTCTATCCCAACGGAAGACAGTGCAACTGCGGACTCAAAGGCTGTTATGAAGCCTACTGCGGCGGCAGAGCCATTGCCGACGACCTCCGCCGCAAACTTGCGGACAAACCCGATTCACGCATCATGCAGATCGCCGGCACACCCGAAAATATCGACATGAAAGCACTCGTTCAGGCGGTAAAGGAAAAAGATGAATTCGCCCTCGCTTACTGGGATGAAATGATCCGCAACAACGCCATTGCCATGGGCAGTCTGCTCAATATTTTCAATCCGTCAAAACTCATCCTCGGAACTATCGTCTGGGCGACCGGCGACCTCTTCCTTGCTCCGCTTAAAGAGTATATCAAAGATTACGCATGGAAGGAAGTCCTCGCGCAATGCGATATTGTCTGCGGCGAACTCCGTGAAAATATCGGCTACTACGCCGGAAGCGCAGTCGCTCTCTACAACACAGAGAAAAAATAATGAATCATGTTTCGGAAACGGGAGTGTATTCTCTCGGCAGGTGTCTGACAAAGGAGTTTATCTTTTTCAAAGACAGTTCCCCCGCCATTCCATTCAAAGAGGAATACTTCCGCAAATTTTTTGACAATCTGGATGATATTCTGCTTGACGCCGATCAACCGAAAAGGTTTATCGGCTTTCAGGCAAATTATCCGTGTGCAGATAAATACTCCATGGATTACGGGCATTGGGAAATACTGCTTATTGTCATGCTTTTTTCCCTAATCGGCGCAAAAATTCAGAATGAAAATGCAAGAAAAAAAATCAGAGAATACTTTTTCTGCGGTCCGCATCTGCGTTTTGACTGGGAACCTGTA
>JAZRBX010000276.1:0-10854 GCA_045635285.1 Victivallaceae bacterium | reverse complement strand
CGCTTGGCCTCCGACTTCTGCAACAGTTTGACTGCGTTTAACATCCACAGCGTATCTCCGAGATAATGCGGCAGAATACACAAAATTCTGCTGATTTCCGTCGGCATTTTCCCTTTTCTAATAAAAATCCGTCCGATAACGGACAAAAATTTTTTTATAATTCTTCTCATTTTCAGGAGATTTTCACCTTGCCGACCGGATGACCGGAATAAAA
This sequence comes from Victivallaceae bacterium, assembly GCA_045635285.1. Classification (GTDB taxonomy): domain Bacteria; phylum Verrucomicrobiota; class Lentisphaeria; order Victivallales; family Victivallaceae; genus RGIG5270. The sequence goes on along the minus strand of JAZRBX010000276.1, from coordinate 10,640 downwards.
ACGCAAATAGTAACGGGCGGGATTGTACAAAGCTGCAACATCACCTGCCTTATAAAAATGTTCTCCTGCCAAATCTTTGCGGACAAAAAAAGCATTTGAACCTGTGAGATTGGTTGCAACAAGTATATACCCCATTGCTTCCGCACGCATACTGATTGACTTCAAAGAAGCTCCGAAACTGTCTGTAAATTCAGAAATATATTTTTCATCATAAGGCATAATATATTCCGTATCAGCAGGATAAAGTGCATTGTACTCAATGACGACCACACGCGGAGAAACACATTTAATCGCCTCCCAGACATGAACATCATTACCATCAATGTCAATGCTCAACAAATCAATCTCTCCCTGATAAACATCACCGATAAGCGAATTGATATTATCTTTTGTAATAAAAGCATTTTTCACTGTCAATCGTCCGCTTTTCAGCATATTTTCATATAAACTATATATGGTTTTAACATGTTTCGTACTTCCTTCAAGCCATAATCCTGTCCAGTTCTGCCGCAAAAGCAATGCCGTATTACACTCTCTGCCGTCCTCAACACCGAACTCCACAAAACGACGGCTTGCAACTCCGATACGGCGGAATATTTCCGCAATAATGCCATCTTCATCGTTTTGCGAATATGCTTTATATCCGAAATGTTCCAACCGTTCAGCAGGAATCATCTGCAAAAGTTCACGGACTTCCCTTGCTGTAAAAAAGAACGGAAGTTCAGAGTGCCTAAAAACTCCGACAAAAAAATCTCTGATTCTGCTTATTATTTTCATATTCTTACCCCTTTCTTACTGCCGCATAAAATATCGGGTGCATGATTGCAGGATTCAAAATCCCGTTACATGCTCTGGCAAATTTTACTTTTTTCCAATACAAAGCACGCAAAAAACGGCGGAATTTAAACTTTAATGTCTTGTAGGGAAAACATTCAAATCCGTAAAATTCCACATCATTGATCCCGCAGGCACTGAACAGCTGACGGAAACTGTGTTCCGAAAAACTGACAAGATGCGTAACATCATTAAAAAAATGCAAATGTGCCTCCGCTGCCTGCATATTCGGGGTGGAAATCAATGCGACTCCGCCATCAGTCAATGCTCCGTAAATCGCTTTGACCATATCAACAAGCTGTTCACGGGGGATATGCTCAATAACATTTGACATGGTAATAACTGCAAACCGATTCTGATTGGCTTTCAGATATTCGACGGTATCTGCTACTTGGATACAATTCAAATCCATCTTTTTGCAGAATTCAACCGTTTCAGGAGAAATATCAATCCCGACAGCATTATTATACCCCCAATCACGGAAACAGAGCATTTGTTCCCCTATTCCGACTCCGATATCGAGAACTTCAACATTTTTGTTTTCGGGGAAATATTTTTTGTAATTGAAATTGATACAATCTATCTGCCGCTGTGATGGAATTTTCTCCAATGCGTTGGTAACATAATTTTCAAACACTTCATTCATCTGATATTTTCCTTTATCGGGAGATGTTGTGATATTCAAGCAGGGAATTGCAGTATTCATTGAGCTTTTTGTAATAAGTTTCACTCTGCTGCGGCAGAAGTGCTCCCTCAATGACCGCACTGATAATGTTTTCGGTAAGTTCAGCAACTTTGCCTTCAAATTCAGGAAGAAGCCCCGCCTCGTATAAATAACACAGCTTGAATGCCGCCGCCGACTCCTCCAATGTCCATTTGCCTGGAGTATCCGCAGGCAGTATCAGCTGCAAAAAAACATTCCTCGCCGCATCGTATGTAAACGGAAACGGCAGTTCACTCTCCGTATGAGCCAGCAGAAATTTGGCGATTTTGCCCGCAAATTTGAAGTTGAGCAGATTCTCTCCTATCGAAGAAAAATCCGTCCGCAATTCAAGCTCTTTCGCCGTAAAAAGATCAGAATTTTCCTTCCTCTCAAAATTCACATCAAACTCCTGAAAAAGATCAGCCTGCGGAAAATGATTTTTGTCCGCTTTGCGTCCGTTATACAGCAATATCGACACTCTCCCGTAATCGGGAGAGATGCCGTACAAAAGCCAATGCGAATCCTGATAAGGTTCTTTCTTTAAAACAATGAAAGAGGTTTGATTGAACATAAATGCCTCAAAGTTTTTCTTTGAGAATTTCAATTACCATCTGCGGATTGGCTTTGCCTTTACTGAGTTTCATGACCTGACCGACAAAATACTGAATAAGTTTCTCATTGCCGTTACGGTACTGTTCGACCTGTGCGGGATTATTGGCAATAGCCTGTTCAACAAAGGGGATAATGGCAGAACTGTCTGCGACTTGAACGAGTCCTTTTTCCTTGACGATTGATTCAGGATCTTTACAAGTGGCAAACATATCGGCAAAAACTTCTTTGGCGATTTTGCCGTTGATAGTTTTTTTCTCGATGAGGTTGACCAGAGATGCCAGATTTTCGGGTGAAACATTAGATTCGGAAATATCCTGTTTGGCATTGCCGAGTTCACGGAGAAGTTCGGAAATGATCCAGTTTGCAAGGATTTTTTTGTTGATCGCAGTTTTTGCCGCAGCTTCAAAATATTTGGCGATATTGCGTTCGGAGGTCAGGATTTGAGCATCATATTCAGTCAAACCGTACTCTGCGACCAATCTGGCACGCATAGCTTCGGGAAGTTCGGGAAGTTCCGCTCTGATAGCTTCTATCTCCTCTTCGGTAAATGTAACCGGCATCAAGTCAGGGTCGGGGAAGTAACGGTAATCGTGTGCCTGTTCTTTGGAACGCATGAGATATGTTTCTCCGGCTTCATCGTTCCAGCCGCGGGTTTCCTGATGAACTTTGCCGCCGTTATCAAGCAGATTGGACTGACGCCAGAATTCATATTCGATAGCTTTGTGAGCGGCACTGAAACTGTTGAGGTTTTTGATTTCAGCTTTGGTACCGAACTCTTTCTGACCGACAGGACGCAGAGAAATATTGACATCGCAGCGCATCTGACCTTTCTCCATATCGCAATCGGAGATGTCGCCGTACTGCATGATTTCTTTCAATTTGGTCAAATAAGCGTATGCTTCGTCGGCGGAACGCATGTCAGGTTCGCTGACAATTTCCATCAGCGGAACGCCTGAACGGTTGTAATCAGCGCCGCTCTGGTGAGCATAATGAGTCAGTTTGGCAGGGTCCTCCTCCAAATGGATTCGGGTGATACCGACAGTTTTTTCGGGAAGCATTTCTCCGGAAAAACCTTTCCCGCTCAAATGGATCGCTCCATTGGTGCAGAAGGGAAGATCATACTGGGAAATCTGATAATTTTTGGCGAGGTCGGGATAAAAATAACTCTTACGGTCAAACTTGCTGAAACGGGCAATTTCGCACTCGGTCAGAAGACCTGCACGGACAGTTTTGTAAATCGCTTCTTTGTTGGGAACAGGCAATGTTCCGGGATAGCCCATGCAGACGGGGCAGATCAATGTGTTGGGTTCTGCGCCGTACTGATTGGGGCAGGAGCAGAACATTTTACTTTTTGTACGGATCTGGACATGAACTTCCAAACCGATAACTGCTTCATACTTCATTTTATAATATCCTCTTGTTTAGGTTTGACTTTTATTACTTCAAGACATGCTTCTGCGGCGGCAAGTGAAGGTTTGCGTCCGTCGCTTGAAAGCATATCGACAAGTTCTTTCATCTGATTTTCAACTTCAGCGCGGCGTTCTCCACCGGGAAGGATTTTTTCAATGGCGGGGATAAGATTTCTGTTGCAGACGTGCCATTGGAGAAACTCCTCAAAAACAGTTTTATTGGCAATGATATTGACCATTGTGAAATAACCGCGGTAAAGTTTGACCAGAATACTTGCAATTAAAATGGTAATGATATTCATTTTGTAAATCACCACCAGCGGCAGACCGGCGATCGCAGATTCGACTGTAACCGTACCCGAAGCGGCAAGTCCCGTACCTGCTTTCTGCTGATAGTAAGCGGCTGATTCATTGCTCAATTCTATTTCCGGAAGTTCGGGATGTTTTTTGCGGTATCTTGCAATTATATCCTCGCACATGCTCCGCATTTTGGCACGGGAGGCGGCTATTACGAAATAGAGGTTTCCGTGCTTCTTTTTCAGCTCACAAACTGCATCAAGCATAGGTTCAAGCAGACGGCTGACCTCCCCTGCACGGCTTCCCGGCAGAAGCAGAAAACAATTTTCATCCCGTTTAATAGTTTCATCGGTGCGGTCGCGGACGATTTCAAGCAGAGGATGTCCGACAAAATTCACATCCAGTTTTTCCTTATCGTAGACATCGGTTTCAAAGGGGAAAATCACCAGCATTTTGGAACAGATGCGTTCAAGTACACCTTTGCGGCGTTTGCCCCATACCCAGATTTGCGGGCTGACATACCATATAACAGGAATCCCTGCCTTTGAAACAGCTTTGGCAAAACGCAGATTGAAGCCCGGATAATCTATCAGAACGACGGCATCGGGGCGTTCTTTTTTGGCAAGTTTGAGCAGTTTGAAAAATATTTTTATGAAAACAAAAATAAGTTTCAATGTTTCCACCACACCCATAACACCGAGTTCAGTGGAGTCTACAAGAAGTTCAACTCCCGCCTCTTTCATACGGGAAGAACCCATGCCGGAAATTTTGAGTTCGACATTATTTAATGCGGCGATCTGCTGTGCCTCTTTGGCAAGTTTAGCTCCGTAAATATCGCCGGAGGTTTCGCCTGCCAATATCCATAATTTTTTAACTTTTTTTTCCATATTCTTCCATTCAGCGAAGTTTCAGCACATCCTGCATATCGTACAAACCTGCGGGCGCATCGGCAAGAAAACGGACTGCAAGCAATGCACCTCTGGCAAAGGTATCACGGCTGGATGCCTTGTGGGTAAGTTCAACTCTTTCGCCGTTGGCGGCAAACATTACGGTATGATCTCCGACGACATCGCCGCCGCGCAATGCATGCATACCGATCTCTTTGCGGGTGCGTGCGCCGCAGATACCTTCACGGCCGTGGCGGACATCTTTATTATAATCCAATCCTCTTGCTTTGCAGAGGATCTGACCGAGGCGTTCAGCAGTACCGCTGGGAGCATCTTTTTTCAAATTGTGGTGCATTTCAACGATTTCGATATCAAAATCTTCTCCAAGGATCTCTGCCGCTTTGACAGACAGATGAAAAAGCAGGTTGACTCCGACACTCATATTGGGAGCGAAAACGATTCTGGCTCCGTTATCAGCCATATCTTTCAATGCCTGTTTGTCTGCTTCGGGCAAAGCGGTAGTGCCGATGACGACGGAGCAGTTGTTTTTTACTGCGATACGGGTGGCTTCGACTACACCCTGCGTTGAAAAATTGATGACCGCATCACTTGAAGCAAAAACTTTTTCATAATCACATGAAACAGCAACTCCCGCATTGCCGACTCCGGCAACTGCACCCGCATCCTGTCCGATAAAAGGACATTCTGCAATTTCCAAAGCTCCTGAAAGTTCAAGGTCATCGCTTGCACAAATATTGGCAACCAGACGCCGTCCCATACGGCCGGCTGCGCCGACTACTGCTGTTTTGATCATTTCTTTTCTCCTGAAATATATTGTTGAGGCAAGTACCATATCACGGACGGTGCGCCCGACGGAAACTGCCTGAAATTACGGTAACGCTCCGATACTGCATTCAAAGCATAGGGAGCAAACAAAAATGTATATGGCTGTTCATCATGGATGAGCTGCTGAAATTCATGCGCGATTTTAATGCGTTCATTCATATCAAAGGTAAACTGCAATTTTTCGATAAGTTCATCTGCTTTTTTGTTTTTGAAACTGATGTGATTGCTCGAACCTTCAACATCCGCCTGATCGGAATGCCACAACTGATAAGGTTCGGGATCTATCGGACTCGTCCAGCCGAGAGTGCAGACTTCAAAATCTCTGGTCATAAGTCTTTGAACATAAACCGACCATTCGATCGTCTGTATCTTCATATCAACGCCCGCCTTTGCCATATTTTCCTTGATCAGAGGAAGCATTTTCTCCTGAATCGGGTGAGAGGCGACAGCAAGGATACTGAAAACAAATTTTCTGCCGTCCTTGTCCAGAATACCGTCATTATCCGTATCCTGCCAGCCGCATTCGGCAAAAAGTTTTTTCGCCGCTTCAACATCGCAGGGAAACGGCTTGATACTGCGGTCATAATAGACACTGTTGGGGGCAAAAGGTCCGATGACCTGTTCAGCCTCGCCTTTGTAAATATCACGGATAATGCGTTCACGATCGACCAGCATAGTCAAAGCCTGACGGACCTTTTTATCCTGAAAAAGCGGATTTTTCAAGTTGTAACCGATATAAAAATAACTTGAACTCAAATAGCGGTACTTCCGCAGATTCGCTTTGGCAAATTCCTCTCCTGTACTTTTGACCGTCCATTGTTCAGGGGTGAGCGGACTCTGGTCGATTGAACCTGCCAGCAATGCCTGATAACGGGTATTGGGGTGCTGAATAAACTCATAGACAAGTTTTTCAAGCGGCGGCATGATTCCGTAATTTTTTCCCCAGTAATTTTCGTTGCGTTCAAAAATCAAGCGGGAATTTTTGTCCCATTTGACAAAACGATAAGCTCCGCAGCCGACTATCATGCGGTTGCGTTTGTGGTCATTATTGAATTTTTTTCCGTCAAATTTGCCATCGGCACCGCAGTAAAAGTGCTTCGGCAGCGGCATCATGGTCAATGTTGCACTCATATTGCCGTATTTTGCATTTTTCCAACGGACGATCATAGTCAGGTCATCAATGATTTCAATACAGTCAAGATCCTTGTAATAGACCCGCAAAGCGGAAGCATTGACATCAGTATTGCGGACGACATCGGTGAAAAATTTAAAATCCCCCGTCGTCAGCAATTCCGGAGCGACCTCTCTGCCGCTTTCGGGGTCAATATAACTCTGCCAGTAAACTTGCGGACGGAGTTTGATAATGTAACTTTTTTTATCCTCCGACACCGTCCAGCTTTCAGCAAGCATGGGTTCAAAATTTTCGGGATGCTCATAATTTCTTTCCGCCAAAGATGAATTGCAGAGAGAATAAAACTCTGCCGCATACGCATCGTTGTTGATAAGATAATTCAAATTTGCCGTATCTGCGGAAATCGGAGTTGTCAAACTTCCACCCTGCACCGCTTCGGGGTCGAAAAATTCCGCATTTGCAGCTTTGACGGAACTTATTTTCAAGTCCGCCGCATTGCTCTCTGCCGGCAGCATTTGAGTTTTGCTCCGCATCTCCTTCAAAAGTTCCTGCGAAGCAAAATACATGCGGTCATAGGAATTTACCAGAGCGATCCCCATGACAACAACTGCCGCAAGAAGCAGAGTCAGAATTATGTTCAAATATATCTTTGCCACGGACAAATCCTCATATTCTTGAAACTTTGTAGGTCAGATACGCACCGAGTGTCTGGAAAATAATATTCGGCAGCCACAACAAATATTGCGGATAAAGCCCCGGACTTCCGGTCATGGAGTTCAAAAGCAGGATGGAAATAAAAAACGATCCCGCAAGAATAACACTCAAAAACAACCCGACCGAAGTTTCACGCCGTGATGTCCTGATCGCCAGCGGCATACCGAGAAGCAGAAAAGCGATCGGCGACAAACCGAGGGCGATACGGCAGTTCAACTGACTTTCAAGGGCACATTCCATTTTTCTGTTGCGGGGAGAGAATTTTTTGACATCTCTTATGCGGGCCATAAGCTCGGTGGCATTCATGTATTTCGGAGCGCGGAAAAGAGCATTGGCGGTCAGAGTTTTTCCGTAGTCAAAGTGGAAACGCAGTTCATCGGAAGCGACACGGGTCTCCTGTTTGCCTTTTTTGTCAATAGTCAGACAATTTTTAAGCACAATGGTAAGCACCTGATTGTCTTTGTCGGTCTCAAGATACCCCTCTGCGGCGGTAACGTCCTGTGCGACTTCGCCGGGGCGTTTGGGGTCGATGGTATAAATCTGGACATTTTTAAGGATTTTATTATCGATTTTGTCATCGATATAGATGATCGTATTGGCATAATTCAAAGGTCTGCCCGGTTCAAACATCGCTATCGGCTGATTGATCGCCGCATCTCTGGTCAACGCCCTCGCCTTGAAATAAAAATGCGGCGCAACAAAAAGCTGGATATACAGACACAAACCTGTGATCGCAAAAGTTATAAGCATGATCGGTGCAATCACCTGCAGAATGGAAATGCCGCAGGCACGCATAGCCGTGATTTCCGAATCCCCCGACAACCTGCCGAAAACCAGCATGACCGCCGCCATGATCGCCCACGGTATCGTAAAAGTCAGCACCACCGGAAGAATGTAAAAAAGAAATTGAAGAAAAACGCTGACCGGCAGACCATTGGCAATAACGTCAAGAATACGGGCAATACGCGCCCCCGTCATCGCAAAAGTCAACACTCCGAGCGCCATGCCGAATGTAACAAGAAAAGATTTGGTAACATACCAGTTGAGAGTCTTCATAATTATCCGTTTTTCCGTAAAAGATATTTCAAAAGTTTTTTTGAAATCATCATGCCAAAGTTATATTTTATATAAATTACATCAGACAAGGCGTTTTTTCAAATGATTCAACCCCTTTTTTATAACAAAATAGCAAAAAAATTACTTTTTTTTCGCAGTAATGGTGAAAAACAGATATATAAAATTTGCGTATTTACAAAACAGTGCTATATTGTTTACTGTAAGTTTATATTCAAATCAGGAACGGCATAAAGACAAGTCAATGCCCGACCGTCAAAAAATCACGGTGATCCAATGAACGAACAAGAACAGAAAAGAATAACTGCAATCGCCTGTCTGAAAGAGATAGCCAAAATTCTGCCGGGAGGCACGAATCTGGACGCTTTCCTTGCCGATCAGGAAAATACTGCAGAATTTGACTTGATTTTAAGCATCACAGAAAAACTGAAACTTTCGCCCGAAGTAAACAGAGAATGCACGATGAATGAACTTGCAACCTATTTCGGAGCTCCGGTTTTTCTCGAACTCAAAAATGGTAATTTCGTGCTGTTTCTCGGCACCCGCAAATCACAACTTTCCAACCAGTCAAATACTTTTGCAGTTTTTGATCCGTTAAGTTCAAATGCAGGCAAAGTCATATTCCTCGAACAGGAAAAACTGGAAAAAGCATGGACTTCACGGACAATTTTCCTCCGCAACCTCAACAATCCGTCTTTCGCCGCCGACGGCAGACATACTTCTCTCTACACTCTGACCGCAATTGCAAGACACCACGGCATTATTACCGATGTAAACCTGCTCCTGCACGAATACGCCATAGAAGAAGATGAACCCGCCCCCCATTTCCTCTGTGCCATCGCCGACAAACTCGGTCTTAAAACCAAAATCGGCAGCGTAACTTGGAAAAAAATGCTCAAAATGGGAACAGTTTTTCCTTTCATGGGATTCGCAAATAATGGTAAATCCGTGATTTTCTGCGGCATAAGACCCGTTCAAAATCCCGATATAATCGACGCAAAAGCAAAAGAAATTGCCAATAACAGCGTCAAAGAAATAGACTCTGAAAACAAATCTGAAGACAAAAAAGAAGAATCCGAACTCATCGTCGAAAATGCGGAAGTCGTTACAGAAAAAGACATTAAAGAAAAACAATCAGCTCCCGCAGAACCTGTTTTTGAACTCATGGTCTGGGACCCCCTCGTAAACGGAGAAAATTCCTCCCGTATGCGTTCCGTAAGCGAAGCGGAATTTGAGGAAAACTTCAAAAGAGAGGTCATCTTTTTCAAACGCCACTACTCTCTGCTCGATGATAATCAGCCTTTCGGTCTGCGCTGGTTCATCCCTGAATTTTACCGTCAGAAATCATTGCTGACCCAAGTCGCCATCGCCATTCTGGCAATCAGTCTGATCGGACTGGCGATCCCGCTCTTTTTCCAGCTGGTCGTTGACAAAGTTCTTGTTCACCAGAGCTACACAACTCTGACCGTCCTCGGCATCGGGGTTTCGGTACTGCTGATTTTCAATGCGTGCATGGAGTACATTCAAAATTATTTCCTGCTTTTTGCAACCAACCGTATCGACATCCGTCTGGCGACAAGGACATTTGCCAAACTCCTGAGTCTGCCGGTCGATTTTTACGAAAGAATTTCAAGCGGTGTGCTTATCAAACACATGCAGCAGACAGAAAAAATCCGGAGTTTTCTTTCCGGCAGTCTTTTCCACTCTGCTCTTGAACTTTTTTCGCTGGTCGTATTCCTACCGTTCCTGCTTTTTTACAGTGTCAAACTGACATTGGTGGTGCTGTTCTTCACCTTTTTGATGGCACTGGTCATTGCCATTTTGATCAAACCTTTCCAGGCAAGGCTTGAAGAACTCTACATGGCAGAAGGCAAAAGACAGGGTATGCTCGTTGAAACCATCAACGGTATCCGCACCGTCAAATCTCTCGCTCTCGAACCTACTCAACAGAGGAAATGGAACGATACCGCCGCCTACGCCATCACCCGTTATTTCAGAGTTGCCAAAATCTCCCTCACCGCCAGAACAATAAGTCAGCTGTTGGAGAAATTCATGTTCATCTCCGTCATCTGGATCGGTGCGATGGCAGTTTTTGATCAGGAGATAACCGTCGGTGCTCTGATCGCATTTCA
>JAZRBX010000275.1:0-2609 GCA_045635285.1 Victivallaceae bacterium | reverse complement strand
GCTCTTTAATAACAATAAAATCTGCGGCGTCGTCTGCGGTAAGAAAACTTTTTATGCAAATAATGTTCTGCTCGCTTGCGGCGGTAAATCATATCCGAAATGGAGCGGCAGCGAAAGCGGTTACATTCTGGCCCGGCAGGCGGGACATACGATAACTCCGCTTTTTCCGGCGATGACTGGGCTGCAATGCCGTGAATCATGGGTTGGCGAATGTACCGGAATTTCTTTTGAGGATGCAGAATGTGCCATAAATCTTCCCGGAGAAAAAACGCGCTGCCGCGGCGAACTGCTTTTTACGCATCAGGGAATTTCTGCGTTTGCAGTGCTTGATTTGGCTGGACGGACAGCGGAACTTCTTGCTGAACGCCCAAATATTCCACTCAAAATCAATATTTTTGCGGAAATTTCCGAAAACGAATGGCTTGAAAAATTCAAAGAGTGGCGGCAGTTAAAAGGAAAAATGACTGCAGGCAAACTTCTTGCTGAATATCTGCCCAAACGCCTTGTACCGCATCTTGTGCCGCTGACGGAAACCCCGTTTGCCCGCTATCCGTCAGAGGCGGCGAAACAGCTTTTGCAAAACCTTACTGCACTGGAACTTACTGCTGTCGGCACGGAAAATTGGCATAAAGCTATGGTTACGAAAGGCGGAGTTGCCTTGAATGAAGTTAATGCGAAAACGCTTGAAAGCCGCATAGTTTCCGGGCTTTATTTTGCCGGTGAAATTCTTGATGTTGATGGGCCATGCGGCGGTTATAATATCCAATGGGCGTTAAGTTCCGGGGCACTTTGCGGACAGAAATCATGTCAGTAGAATATTTTTCCGCATAAAAAAACCTTTTATTGACACTTATTGTATATTTTTATAATAGCATGAATATCTTTTTTGGCAAGAGCAGTATCTTAAGATTCCATCTATAGCCATTCTGCTATAATTATGCTTTTATATAAGATTTACATATTATAAAATTTCATCTATATATTACCTCTACGAAAACAGCCTCATCGGTCGTTGATCGGTGGGGCTGATTTGTTTTTATTTATTATCAAAAAATCCATTCTCGAAGCACCTCGTTTGAGGATGCTGACTAATGCATAGCAAGATGGATTGACCTGCGTTACTCACGCACCCCGGCAGTAAACTGCCGTGGTCGAACCAGCCCGGTTCGATATACCGCAAGCGGTATAATTTTCTGCTGACGCAGAAAAATCCATCTTTCCACTCCGTTTTTTGACAAAAAAAGCACCTCATTTGAGGTGCTGTATTGTCAAAAATGGTGGTGGAAGATGGATTCGAACCATCGAAGTCGGTGACAGCAGATTTACAGTCTGCCCCCTTTGGCCGCTCGGGAATTCCACCACTGCGTATTGGAGCGGGTAGGGGGAGTCGAACCCCCATGACCAGCTTGGAAGGCTGGTGCACAGCCGTTATGCCATACCCGCAGAACTCTTCAGGCGAATTGGTACCGACGGTGGGACTTGAACCCACACTCTTTAGGGGAACTAGGACCTGAACCTAGCGCGTCTGCCAATTCCGCCACGTCGGCATTTTTGTATGCCTCGAAGTTCTACTTTCTTTAACATATTACACTTTTTCATTTTTTCAAGTTTTTTTTCATTTTTTTTTCGTTTTTCTTTGAATTTATTCATTTTTCATGCTATTATATAGTATGATATAAAATAGAAAGTGTTAAAATGGGTGCTATTTACTGGAAAAACAACTGCCGGGACAAAGAATCGTTAATTTCCGAGCTGCAAGCTAAACACAAACTGCCGCACGCAATTTGTGCTATCCTCGCCGCTCGCGGCATCTCTGCCAACGAAGTCAACGCTTTCCTCAATCCCAAACTGGCAAACCTGTCCGATCCCTACCGTTTCCCCGGTATCGAAGATGCCGCTAAACGACTCTGGGATGCCGTTATAAACAAAGAACCTATCCTTATTCACGGGGATTATGACACCGACGGTATCACCGCCAGCGCTTTGCTTTCGCTCGTTTTGCGGAACAACGGCGCTAATGTCTTCTCTTTTATCCCCCACCGTTTCGATGACGGATACGGGTTCACTCCCGAATCCCTCGAAAAAGCCCTCTCTTTCATGCCGGGGTGCAAAGTCCTCGTAACTGTCGACTGCGGAATAACTTCCTGCGATGCCGTCAAGGTCGCTCATGAAAGAAATATCGATGTGATCATCACAGATCACCATGAGGCTTCTGATGAACTTCCGGAGGCTATCGCTCTCGTCAATCCGAAAATTTATCCCGAACTCGAAGACCTCCAGCTGCTCTCCGGCGCAGGAAGCTCTTTCAAACTCTCTCACGCTTTCGTCAAATACGGCAGAGAACATAACCTCGGCGGTTTCAGTACCCGCCTCGAAGAAATTATGGATTATGTCGCACTCGGCACTGTCGCTGACATCGTTCCGATCCTCGGCGAAAACCGCATCATGGTCAAATACGGGATTGATATTCTCCGTAAACAGATCCGCCCCGGTATCAGAGCTTTGATCGAAAGTTCCAATTTGAAACATGACCTCGCTCCGTCAGATATTACTTTCAAACTCGCCCCGCGCATCAATGCCGCAGGACGGGTCGGCGATGCAAATATCGC
>JAZRBX010000274.1:0-7195 GCA_045635285.1 Victivallaceae bacterium | reverse complement strand
ATGCAAGATTGTATCTCGAAAATCCCGATGTCGAACTTGTCGGTATTTTTGATGTAATGACTGAAACTGCAGAAAAGGTCGGTGCTGAATTCAATATTCCCGTTTACAGAAATTGTGATGAACTCATTGAAAAATGTGAAGCTTTCAGCGTTGCTGTCCCTGCCACATATCATCACGCAAGTACCATTTCGCTCCTCAAAAAAGGCAAACATGTCCTCGTTGAAAAACCCATCGCCGCCTCCGTCGCAGAAGCTGAAGATATGGTCAAATGCGCCAAAGAAAACAATGTTGTTTTCGGTGTCGGCCATGTTGAACGATTCAATCCGGCTATGGATTTTATCAAAAAATATGCTGAAAGCACCCGCTTTATCGAAGCGCACCGACTGGCACTTTATCCCCCGCCCCGTCCCGGTATGCATCGCCGCGGTACGGAAGTCAGCGTTGTTCTTGACCTTATGATCCATGACATCGACCTTGTTCTGTCCATGGTAAATTCAGAGGTGGAACGCATTGATGCTGTGGGTATTCCGGTTTTGAGCGGCACAGAAGACATCGTCAATGTCCGTATTAAATTTGAAAACGGCAGCTGTGCCAATATGACTGCCAGCCGTGTCAGTCAGGAACCCCAGCGCAGATTCAGAGTCTTCCAGGAAGATACCTATATTTCAATGGATTATATGACCCGCAAAGCAATGGTGCTTAAACGCAACCGCCTCGGCCTTGCCCGCAAAGATGTCGAACTTGACGAAAAGAATGCGCTGGCAGCCGAACTTGCAGATTTTATCAATGCGGTCAAAGCTACCAAAGAGAGCGGCAAAGTTGTTGATCCCAAAGTTTCAGGAGAACAGGGTTTGCGTGCTTTGCGTGTGGCTATCGCCATTGAAAATGAGATCCGTTCCTACAACGACAAATACGGATTCAAATTTGCTCCCTGCTCTCCGCAGGAATTGGAAGCCGCTGATAATAATCAGAAATGAGTCCGTCTGTCATTCTGAAAAGTTCCGCCCCTGCCAAAGTCAATCTCTCGTTGAAACTTGTCGGCAAAAGGGCGGACAATTATCATCTGCTTGACAGTGTTTTTGTGCCTGTCAATTTCCTTTTTGATGAATTGGAGATAGTTTTAAATGACGGAAAATCATCCGTCAAAATGTCGTCAAATTTACCGGAAATGACGGATGCTTCTGCAAATTTATGCTCAAAAGCGGCGGAACTTTATTTTAAAATGACGGATATTGGCGTTGATTGTCATATCAAACTGCAAAAAAATATTCCGATAGGCGCAGGACTTGGCGGCGGCAGTTCCGACTGCGGTGCTGTTTTGAAAATGCTCAATGATCATTATCGGAAAATGACGGATGCACAGCTTGCTGAAACGGCATTGAAACTCGGCGCGGATGTTCCGTTTTTTCTCTCCGGCAAAATCAGCCGTATCGGCGGTATCGGTGAAAAAATCGAACCGCTTGATTGTTCATTCAACGGACATTTGCTGATAATTTTTCCGCCTTTTTCTATCAACACCGCATGGGCGTACAAAAACCTCGATCCGTCAATTATCGGGCATGATCCGTCAAAAATGACGGATATTTTATGCTCAAGTTTGAAAAATGACGATATTTTGACGGCTTGCCGTCATTTGCAGAATGATTTTGAAAGTCTGATTTTCAGGAAGTTTCCGGCGTATTTCATCTGGCGTGAAAGTCTTTTGGCAAACGGTGCATTCCATGTCGGACTTTCGGGATCGGGGAGTGCATTTTTTGCCGTCTTTGACGATGTGGAAAAATTGCGTTCCGCGGCGGAACTTTTCGGTGAAAAATACGGCGGAACTTTGAAAATGTTTTACGATCAGGAGAATTTATGAATATAATCATCCTCGGCAGCGGAGTGTCAGGCAGAGGTGCGGCAGCTCTGGCGGAAAAACTCGGATTTTCTTATGCTTTTGCCAATGACGGAGATACTGTTGTCTGGGAAAATTTTGATTTTTGTGTAACAAGTCCCGGATTTGCCGCTGATTCTCTGTTGATTCTGGCGGCGGCGGCACACGGAATTGAGGTCGTTTCAGAAATGGAGTTTGCCTTTGAGCATTTCAACGGCAGGATTCTGGCGATCACCGGGACAAACGGCAAGACAACAACTACTGAATTGACCTGTGCATTGCTTCAAAGTGTCGGAATTGCCGCCTGCTGTGCAGGAAATATAGGTTTGCCTTTAAGTTCTCTTGCTGTATCGGTGTTTGACGGAGAATTTCCGCAGGATACGGCGGCAGTGCTTGAAGTAAGTTCATTTCAGCTGGAACACGTGAAAAATTTTTCTCCTTATGCGGCATGTTTTACCAATTTGGCAAGCGATCATCTCAACCGTTATGATGATTCGCTCGAAAAGTACAAAAATGTCAAAATGCGTATTTTCAATCAGGTCTCTCCTGAACGCTGTTTTTTCGGCAGTTCCATGCCGGAAAAAAATCCGTCAAATGCAGTAAAAATTGACGGCGATATGATTTATTTCAACGGTCATTTACTGGCTGATTTCAGAGAATGTACCCTCAAAGGCAGGCATAATCTGGAAAATATCGAGTGCGCGTTGAATTTGGTTTCCACAGTTTTGTCTGCGGAGGAAATGTTGTCGCAGGAGTTGAAAAACGCTCTGAAAAATTTTACAGCCGGACGACACCGCATTGAAAGATTTGAGTTCGATTTCAAAGGGAAAAAACTTGTCGGGATCAATGATTCCAAAGCGACAAATCCCCACAGTGTGATTGCCGCTTGCAAAACTTTTTCGCCGCCTGCAAAAAATCTCCGTATCGTTCTCGGCGGCTTGGACAAAGATATGGATTTTTCAGAATTGCTTGAATGTGTTCCGTTTTTCGCAAAATGTTATCTCATCGGTGAAGCCGAAAGTAAACTTTATAATATCCTGGCTCCGTATGTCGCTTGTGAAAAATTCGGAAAAGATTTTGAAAAATGCTGTTACACTGTCGCTTCCGAAGCCGGAGATAATGATATAGTTATCCTCTCTCCTGCATGTGCAAGTATGGATATGTTTAAAAATTATGCTGAACGCGGCGATCTGTTCAAAAAATATCTTACTTCCTGCGGTGAAACAGCATGAGTTTGTTGAAAAATAATTGGAATAAGAGTAATATAAGATTTAACAATTAACAAAAAAATGGGTAACATCATGAAAAAATTTTTAACCTCAATTTTTTTGATGGCGGCAGTTTTGCTTTTGGCTGAAAATCTGCCGGATTTCAGTAAGTGGAACAGATGCGGCAGCGGCAATTTGAAGGTTGTAAACGGAGTCGGCAGAGCTGAATATTACCCGAGCAATGGTAATCTTCCGACAGCATTCATACACAAAATTCCGGTAAAAAATAATTCGTTTTACATCATAAAGGGTAAGGTCCGACGTCTTAATGCTGATAGTCTGCCTCGTTTGGATATTGTTAGCCGTACTGCTGATAACTGCTGGGGCAGCCATTTTCTGCCGTCTGGCATTTTCAATTCTAAAGTCGGTGTCTGGCAGGAGTTTGAAGTGAGAGTGTTTTTCGGGCAGAATATTGCTTTTGCTGAATTTGTTGTTGGTGCGGACAAGGGTAAAGTTGAATTTAAAGATTTTTCTATAACTCAATCAGAGGCGGTACGTTTTGCCAAAGACGGAAAATTTGAATATTGGCTTAATATGGATTGGGGCGATAATGTTTATTATTGTAAAAATCTCGGTTATAAAGATTATGCTGAAAAAGAGATTATTAAATTTTTTGAAGACTGCAAAAAATTCGGAGTTACCGGTGTCCATTGGCGTATTTCCGCTCTCGGTCATGTTCAATACCACAGTAAAGGAGCAGGTACTATTCAGGGCGCAAATAATGATGTTTCAAAATATGAAGACGGATTCCGCCGTGTAGTTGAAACTCTTAAAGTGATTGACCCGCTTGCAATCGCTGTCCGTGAAGCAAAAAAAAATGGTGTTAAACTTTATATCTGGATGACCCTCTCCGATGAAGGGTATAATAATGATATTGAAAATTATGCAACGCCTGAATTTCTGGTCAAAAATCCCGACTGCCATTTGCTTGACCGCAATGGAAATCCGCTTAAAGGAACAATTTGTTACAGTGATTCCAGAGCGAGAGAATATAGATTGAACATTGTCAAAGAATTGCTTGAATATGGAGCAGACGGTCTTTACCTCTGCACCAGATCGCACAGTTTCAGTTTCGGTAATGACCGCGGCGATGACTATGGTTTCAACAAATGTATTGTTGATGAGTACAAAAAACGTTACGGCGTTGATATTCTGACACAGGATTTTGATTTGAAGAAATGGCGTGATCTCAAAGGTGAAGGATTTGATAAACTTATTAAAGATATTGCTGAACTTGTACATGCAAAAGGTCAGAAAGTGCGTATGGGGGTCGCTTATATGAGTTTGAGCAAGAATATTCTCGGTTCAAACTGGGGTAATATGACGTTTAATTGGGAAGAATTTGTCCGCCAAGGGTATGTGGATTCCATCATAAGTGGGCATTATATGGTAAATCCGGAATTCGGCAGTGTTGAATTAAACCGTTTTTATAATGTTGCTAAACCGCATCAGAAAATTTATTACTGGGCACAGCTGGTTGAATACGGCAGAGGTATGGTTCCGCTGAAAGAGATTTTAGACAAAGCTGATGCTTTTGCATTTCTCGGAAGTTCGGGTGGTATTTTCCATCAGTCAACCAATCTTGAAGAAATGGTTGAAGAATATTATATTCCGTTGAGTGCTCATATCAAAAAAATAAATCAGCAGGCAAAATAAAGAACTTTATTTCTCGAGATGCAACAGGATGGGTTTTCAGCGGAATTTCTGCAGTTGGCTGATGATGAAATTTGATGTGAATTCTGACGGATCTTCAAATGTCAGAAGTTTTATCCAGTCGTCCTCTCTGGAGATGGTGATCATTGCCGCATTCTGCATGAGATTGCGGAAAATCGTACAGTTTGCAGGTGCGAGTGAGCGGCAGGTTTTGAAATAATCACAGTCAATGTCAAGAATATAATTCTGTTTCGGGAAAAAATCGGCAAAATCACACAGAAAATCATCCTCCAATGCCCGGTCAAAATATTTTTTCCGCCGTTCGGAATTAATGGGTTCATCATCTGTAAAATTCGCATTGTAAAGGACTTGCAAATTTGACGTGGTTTCCGTAACTTGCGGGGTATGTGATATAATTACGGCACTTGAAATAATATTGTATTTGAGTGCGTAATCAAAATGTTCATCATGCCGCAGGCGGGGGATGTCATTGAGAAGATTTTTTCCTGCGTCTTCGGGATATACATTTTTTTCCGTCAGACGCAGAAATGCCGGAAGAATATCGGTATGGTGGTCAAAAGAGATTACCGACATTCCTTTTCCGCTATATTCCGCCCATGATTCAAGCACATGGTGATGAAGGTCATGGATTCGGAACATAGGAGATTTTCAATCGTTTAAATTACTGCGCCGCAGACCTCTGCGGGGATTATCTTTGGCGAAACGGTCCATGCGGTTCTGCAGTTTTTTCTCGACAAAAACAGGCGGCAGAAATTCGCTGTCGGGGATATTGACATTGAGTTTGTAATCAAAAACTGTGGTCGTAGTAACAAGATCATTGCTTATGCAGGTAACTTCCCGCGGGATCATGACATCGTCCATCAATTCGTAGGCATTGATGGTGCAGTCATAGTCAAGGTGTACTTCTTTGCCTTCAAAGATGAAAGAGAGTTCAGCTTTGATATGACGGGGCAGGAAATCTTTGGCATCGACATAGATGGAGATGGTATTTTTTTCGTTTTGCGGTTTGCAGACAAGTTTGTAATAAACAGTCGGGTCATCGCGGAGAGTGCATTTGAAAATATCAACTTTTTTGAAGAGCTGGCTGTATTTTTTGTCAGGAGTTGTCAGCTGCTGGAGCATGTTGAATTTGATGAGGTCGCTTCCGGTGATTTCGGTAACTTTTTTCTCATTGTAATCAACGGTCCATGCGCTGCCTGAATTGTAAATCAAAGCAGAGAGCGGCTGATTGTTCTCCAATGTCAGCAAACGCAGATAGTGCGGTTTTTTGTATTTGAGGTCATTCTGGTAAATGGTATCAAAAAAGATACCTTCGATTTTGAACATTTCACGCTGGACATAGGAGGACGCTTTTTTGAATGCGCCCTCCGGGTCCATGGCTTTTTCCATTTTTTCTTCCAGTTCGGCAACGGTGATGTCTGCGTCGGACAATGTTTCCAGAGAGGCGCAGCCGCACACAAAAAATGCCGCAAGAAGAGTTATAAGACCGAATACAAAAAACTTTTTCATAAAATCTCCTTACGCTTGGGCAAGAGCCTGATCAAAGTCGGCGATTATATCATCAATATCTTCAATGCCGACGGAAACTCTGACGAGTTCGGGAGTGATGCCTGCGGCAACAAGTTCGCTGTCAGTGAGCTGACGGTGAGTCATACTGGCAGGATGCAGAACGCCGGTACGGACATCTGCGACATGGACAACGATGGCGGCGAGTTTGAGAGCGTTCATAACTCTTTCGCTTGCGGCTTTACCGCCTTTAGCTCCGAAGCAGAGGACGCCTGATGCGCCTTTGAGATATTTTTTTGCCATATCATAAGCGGAGTCGCCGGGGAGTCCGGGGTATTTGACCCATGCGACTTTGGGGTGATTTTGGAGGAATTCAGCCAATTTCTGTGCATTTTCACAATGGCGATCCATGCGGACATGGAGGGTTTCCAGACCGAGGTTGGAGAGGAAAGCGTTAAAAGGCATCATCGGTACGCCCATATCACGGACATACTGGGCACGGAGTTTGACGGAGTAGGGGAAATCGGGAAAATCTTTGATATAGGTCAAACCGTGATAACTTGCATCGGGTTCGCAGAGACCGGGGAATTTGCCGTTGTTCCAGTTGAAGCCGCCTTTTTCGATAACGATGCCGCCGACGCTGGTGGCGTGGCCGTCGATGTATTTGGTGGTGGAGTGGGTGACGATGTCGGCACCGAACTCGAAGGGACGGCACAGAACGGGAGTAGCGAAGGTGTTATCCACAACCAGAGGAATGTTGTTGGCGTGGGCGACCTTTGCGAATTTTTCAATGTCGAATACGCACAGTGCAGGGTTTGCCAGAGTTTCACCGAAGATCAGACGGGTGTTGGGCTTGATGGCAGCCTGAATCTCC
>JAZRBX010000273.1:0-7794 GCA_045635285.1 Victivallaceae bacterium | reverse complement strand
TTTACGATAGCAAACATTGAGATCACGAACTTCCAAAAGTGCCATTTACGCCTCCTCAATGTTCAGCGGGCAAAAGAATTATATTCCCATGCGGCAGGACGATTGTGCGGAATGCGGCTGACACCGCTCCGTTCCTGCGGGGAACAGCCCGATAAAAATAAAACGGCCGAGAGTAAAGCTCCGGCCGTTGCAACAGATATTAACACTGTTTTTGACATATATATTCCCGAATCAGAGATTCTCCGGCGCCGCTTCCTGCTGGGGTGCAGCTTCAGTAACCGGAGCAACCTGTGATACCTCATCAGAAAAGAAACGCTCTTTCAAAGTTGCGGGCAGCCCGAAAGTCTCCATTTCCATGTATTGGAATGCCAGTGCGGCACAGAGAGCCGCAACTGTCATAATGATCATAGCAGTAGTGAATTTGGATGTCATTTTCTTCTCTCCTGATAATTATTTCAGATCACCGCTTGCGAAGTAAACATCATCACCGACCTGAACAGGGATATTTGCATCAGTAACTTCAATGATAGAGCAGTCGTCAGCGACATTGGTGATTTTTCCTTTGGCGATGAATTTGACATCGGGGCTGTCCATATTGCGTGCGATGGTGAGGCTCATACCTTCGCCGATCTGGGGATTGGCATAATAAATCTGTTTGCCGATCTTCTGTTCAACTCTGGTATTGTTGCCGAAATCTACGACATAGAAACCGAATTTGCTGTTGATTTCAAGGACTTTACCTTTGACTGCGCTGCGGGCTTCTCTGCTGCCGTTTCTCCATGCGCGGGGGTTGCTGTTTTCATCAACGCCGATGATGCGTTTCAGTTCTTTGATGTCATCATTTTTAGCGGTGATGGTTCTGTTCAGATTTGCGATCTGAGTATTCTTCTGCTGAACGGTATTGTTCAGAGAGTTGATTTTGCGATTAGCGTCATTAAGGCTATTGTTGGTTGAATTGTATTTGTCGCGGAGAGCCTTGACGGAGTTTTCGATATTGGCAAGAGATGCACGATAAGCATTGACATTGAAGTTGGGAGTAGAAGCTCCGGTAAGAGAAGCGATCTTTCTGGAGAAATCCTGATAGGAGGCAAGCTGAGTATTGAGTTCTTTCAATTTTGCATCAAATGCGTTGAAGACCTTTGCGGAGTTTCCGTTTTTAAGATCATTTACATTAACATTGACACCGATGAGTCTGCCGGAGCGGACGAGAGCGTTGAGAACAGCATCGCGGCGATCTTTGAAAGTCTGTGCCTGTTTGACAACATCTTTTGAAACGTTTTCGCTGGTTGCGATTCTGGTGAGAGCTTCTTCATCAGGAATGTTTGCGGCTTCGACCAGACGGGAGATGGTAACCAGAGTATTTGCAAGGTTGTCGCGCTGTCTGATGAGAGCGGCTGCTCCTTCGTTCAAAGCTTTCAGTTTGTCATCAAGCTGTGCATAATTGGTGTGATGGAGAGCATCCTGATTGAGAGCGGAAGCAAGATCGGTGCCGCTTTTTTTGTCCATTTCTGCGGCGGTCTTGTTGATCGTGCCGGTTAATTTTTCCCAGCCGTGAGTCATTGTTTCCCGTTTTTCAAACAGGAAGAATGATGCGAGAGCAAGAACGATTGCAAGCAACAGGATGATGATACTCAAAACGATATTGGTAACTTTCATGAAATAACCTCTTTTTTTGTTAAATGTCATAAAAAAATAATAAACATACTAAAACTTACCACAAATGTGCATAATTTCAAATGCAAATTCATTAAAAATCGGTTTTTTTTTCATTTTTTTTTATTTTTCAACAAAAACTCCACCGAAAAACAGACCGTGAAAAGGAATTTTGCATTTTTTTCAAAAAACAATTTGCATTTTCCATAAAAAGAGGTATATTTATCTCTCAACACATTTGAATTTTTGAAAATCGAAAAACTATATAAATAAAAGAGGTGATACTATGGCACATAAAAAAGGACAATCCAGCAGCCGTAACGGTCGTGACAGCAATCCTAAATTTTTGGGCGTTAAAGCATTCGGCGGCGAATGCGTTTCCGCAGGTTCTATCATCGTCCGCCAGCGCGGCACCAAATTTCATCCCGGAAAAAATGTCGGCTGCGGCCGCGACTTCACTCTGTTCGCCCTCTGCGACGGCACTGTTGAATTCAAAAAGAGCGCACGCACCGTCAACATCATCCCCTGCTAATATATAATATTATAGCAGTAGAAATGCGGAACATCCGCATTGGCGTTGAAGTAAAAACCCGAGGTGATTCATCACTTCGGGTTTTTTGTTACACAAAAAGGAGTCGTAAATGTTTGTAGATAAAGCAGATATAACCGTAACCGGAGGCAAAGGCGGCAACGGATGCTGCAGCTTTCACCGGGAAAAATACATTCCTCTCGGCGGTCCTGACGGCGGCGACGGCGGTGACGGCGGCGATGTGGTCCTTGTCGCATCAAAAAATGAACAAAGCCTGACCGATCTGGTCTATAACCGCCATTACGCAGGAAAAAACGGTCCTCACGGCAAAGGCAGCAATATGCACGGACGCAGAGGCGAAGATACTTTTGTCAAAGTCCCTGTCGGCACGGTAGTTACGGACGGCGATACCGGCGAATTCATCGTTGACATGACCGAAGACGGCATGAAATTTGTCATTGCCAAAGGCGGCAAAGGCGGCAGAGGCAATGTCCGTTTCGCAACTAAATACAACAGAGCCCCCCATGAAAGAGAACTCGGTGAGGAAGGCGAAGTCGTACACGCTCATCTGGAACTCAAAACGATCGCAGACGTAGGTCTTGTCGGCTATCCCAATGCAGGCAAATCGACTTTCATTTCCAAACTTTCCGCCGCCCGTCCAAAAGTTGCACCTTATCCCTTCACCACACTGCATCCCGTAGTCGGAGTGGTTGAATTTCCGGATTACACCCGCATGACCATTGCGGATATTCCCGGATTGATCGACGGAGCAAGCATGAATGTCGGGCTCGGACACGCATTTCTCAAACATATCGAACGCACCTATGTACTTGCGTATGTGCTTGATATGGGCGGAGTTGACGGGCGTGATCCGTGGGATGACTTCCGTCATTTGCAGAATGAATTAGAACTTTACATGAAAGGGCTGACCAAACGCCCGTCGATAATTTTCGCCAACAAGATGGACCTGGAGAAAGCAGAGGAAAATCTGGCACTGCTCCGCGAAGAACTTTCATCGGAAACTATCGAGATAATCCCCATAAGTGCCGGCACTGAAGATCTCGCCAATGCCAAAGAAAAACTGCGTTCGATGGTTGAAAGTCTGCGGAAAAAGAGCTTTTTTTAAAAAAACTTGACCAAATTAAGACTTTTAACTTGAAAAAATGGCAAAGTGGGTATAAATTATATGAATTATTGCTATATGGATTTTAAACATTATTGTTTCAAGTAAAATAAAGGAGTTGAAAAATGTACGCAATCATGCAGAGCGGCGGCAAACAGCACACCGTTAAAGTCGGTGATTTTGTCGAATTGGAAAAACTTGAAGGTGAAGTCGGTGCCGAAGTTGTTTTTGATACTGTTTTGGCAGTCGGTGAAGAAGGCGGCAAATTGACCGTCGGTACTCCCGTTGTCGCCAACGCAGCAGTCAAAGGCGAAATCGTCGATCAGTTCCGCGGCAAAAAAATCATCGTTTTCAAAATGAAACGCCGCAAAAGCTATCGCCGCACACAGGGCCATCGTCAGTCTTTGACCCGTGTCAAAATCACAGCTATCAATGCTTAATCTTTGATTTTTTACGCCGGATTGCAGGAATATTGTAATTTTTGCATCCGGCTTTATTGTTTTAAAGAGAGGATTTTTAAATGAAATATGATGCAAATCATGCTTTGATCGAAACCGAACTTCCCGGCATTCCTTTGATCAACCGTGGAAAAGTTCGTGATGTTTATGATTTGGGCGACAGCCTGCTTTTTGTTGCCACCGACCGTTTGAGTGCATTTGACGTCGTCATGCCCAACGGCATCCCCGGCAAAGGCAAAGTCCTGACTCAAATCTCTCTTTTCTGGTTTGAGTTGATGAAAGATGTTCCCAATCATCTCATTACCGCTGATGTTTCAACACGCAAGGAACTGCTCCCCTATGTCGATGACCTGCAGGGCCGTTCCATGATCGTCAAAAAAGCAAAAATCCTCCCCGTCGAATGTATCGTACGCGGCTACCTCGTCGGCAGCGGCTGGAAGGATTATCAGAAAACCGGTATCGTTTCCGGCATCAAACTCCGCGACGGCTATCAGCAGGCTTCAAAACTTGACGAACCGCTCTTTACCCCCTCCACCAAAGCGGAACAGGGCGAACACGACGAAGCAATTTCCTATGAAGGAGTTGCAGCGATCATCGGCGAAGATTACGCTTCACAGATCCGTGATCTTTCTCTCAAAATTTACACCACCGCACGCGACTATGCCGAAAAATGCGGCATCATCGTCGCCGATACCAAATTTGAGTTCGGCGTCATCGACGGCAAAATCATCCTCGCTGACGAAGTTCTCACTCCCGATTCCAGCCGCTTCTGGCCGCAGGATCAGTATCAGGTCGGTACAAGCCCCGTAAGTTTGGACAAACAGTTCGTCCGCGACTACCTCGAAACTCTCGACTGGAACAAACAGGCCCCCGGTCCCGAAATTCCGGCAGATGTCATCGAAAAGACCGCTGCGAAATACTGCGAAGCATACCGCAAGCTTTCCGGCAAAGAACTTTAAAACTTCAAAGGCATACTCCGGTATGCCTTTTTTTATTTCAGGGGAGAACTGCATGAAACAGACAGAATATTTATACGCCGGAATCGATTTCGGAAGTGAAAGCGTCCGCTGTATCGTCCTTGATGCAGAGGGCAACGAAAAAGGACACGGCGTCGCAGTTTATCCCCGTTTCAGTGAAGGAAAATTCTGCAGCAGTGCAAATTCATGCTTCCGCCAGCATCCTCTCGACCATCATGAATCACTTGATTCGGCAATGCGTGAGGCTCTTTCGCAATGCGACCGCTCACTGCTCCGCGGCATCGGAGTTGATACGACAGGTTCGACTCCGTGTCTTGCGGACCGATGCGGACGCCCGCTTGCATTGCATGAAAAATTTGCAGAAAATCCCGATGCGATGTTCGTTCTCTGGAAGGATCATACTGCTGAAAATGAAGCACTTGCAATTACCGAAGCTGCAAACGCAAACAATATCAGATACACAGATTTCTGCGGAACGGTCTATTCAAGTGAATGGTTCTGGGCGAAAATGATCCATGTCCTGCGTTCTTCGCCTGAATTGCAGAAAAGCACTTTCTCTTTCGTTGAACATTGCGATTATATCGTGCATGAATTGTGCGGCAACTACGATGTAAGTACATGGAAAAGAAGCCAATGTGCCGCAGGACATAAGGCAATGTATCATCCGTCATACGGCGGACTGCCTCCTGAAAGTTTCTGGCAGCAAGTTGGCAAAGAGGTGATTCCATACCTGCAAAATCTTTATACTCAAACATTTACCGCCGATCAAAGAGCAGGATTTCTTTCGCAATATTATCAGCAGAAATGGGATCTCCCGCAAAATGTCGCCGTAGCTGTCGGCGCTTTGGACGGACATTTTGGGGCAGTCGGTGCCGGTATCGAATACGGAACTTTCGTGAAAATAATGGGAACAAGCTGTTCCGATATGGTACTTGCCGATGATTCTGTCGGACTGGTACCGGGCATCTGCGGACAAGCTCCGGGTTCAGTTCTGCCCGGCATGACGACTCTTGAAGAAGGACAGTCTGCATTCGGAGATGTTTATGCCTGGTTCAAAAACTTATTCGATTATGCAGGCGGCACGAGCTGGGAAAAACTTGAAAATGATGCCGCAAATATCGCGCCCTCAACTGAAAACCCGTGGGCTTTGGACTGGCTCAACGGCAGAAGGACTCCCTACGCCGATCTTGCCATGCGGGGCATGATAGGCAATATCAACCTCGGAACAAGCGTTCCGATGCTGTACCGTGCAATGGTCGAAAGTACAATTTTCGGTTCAAGACGCATTGTTGAACATGTAAAAAAATACAAAGTTGAAATAAATAAAATCATCGCTTCGGGAGGGATCGCCCTCAAATCTCCTTTTGTCATGCAAATGTGTGCCGATGTGATGAATATGAATATCAATGTCGCCGCTTCTAAAGAATGCTGTGCATGCGGCGCAGCAATCATGGCGGCAAGTGCCGCAGGCGATTTCCCCGATGTCATGAGCGCAAAACGCGCCATGCAGTCAAAAATCAGCAAAGTCTACACGCCTGACAAACAAAATACAGAAATTTACAACACCTTGTATACCAATTATTTGGAACGGTGCAAAATAGAGGAATCTCTAAAAAAATGAACTGTGAAGATTTAAAAAAATACCAATATGCTGTAATCGGCGATCCCATCAGCCACAGCAAATCTCCGCAAATGCAGAACGCCGCATTTGAATTTCACGATCTCGGCAGACCTTACGGCAAGATACAGGTCAAAACGGATGAACTTGCTGACTTTGTTGCTTATGCCAGAGAAAACATGCGCGGGTTCAATGTTACTGTACCTCACAAGCAGTCTATCATCCAATTTATTGACAATTTCACCGAAATCGGTAAACTTTGCAACAGTATCAATACCGTCCGTATCGAAAACGGAAACCTTTACGGCACATCCACCGACGGGGAGGGGCTGGCAAAAGCCGTTGAAGGACACTTCGGCATGAAAGCTGAAAATTTGAAAATAACTTTCGCCGGTGCAGGCGGAGCAGCACAGTCAGGTGTATGGTTTTTCGTCTACAAAGGTGCAAAAAAAATAAATATCTGCAACCGTACCCTCGAAAAGGCACAGCAAATGAGCGACGCTTTGAAAAAAGCATTCCCTGCTCTTGAAACTGAAGTATGTCTGATGAGCGATTTTGAAAAAATGCAGAGTTTTATTGCGGACAGCGACCTTTTCATCCAGGCAACAAGCGTCGGTTTGAAAGATGATGATCCGCCGCCGTTTGATCCTGCCGTGCTTGACGCAAACAAAAATATCTGCGTTTACGATTTGATTTACAAAGAGACAAAAATTCTCAAATACTGCAGAGAAAAAAATATCAGATGTGCCGACGGGTCAAATATGCTCCTCGGTCAGGGAGCGGCGGCTTTTAAATTCTGGACAAAACTTGAAGCTCCCGAAAATATTATGAAACAGGCATTGGAGGAATTGAAATGAATCATGATCTTTATACTGCTTTTTGTCAAAACCCGACTGCTTACTGGTTCTGGTTCGCCGTTACGAGCTGGGTCGGCTGCTGTATGGGAAGTTTTCTGAATGTCTGTATCTGGCGCATGCCGCTCGGAGAATCGGTGATAACTGCGCCGTCGCATTGTCCGAAATGCAATCACCAAATCCGCTGGTATGAAAATATCCCGCTTTTCAGTTTTCTCGCATTGAGAGCGAAATGCAGTGAATGCAGACAGCCGATCACATGGAGATATTTTATCGTTGAACTTTTAACGGGGATACTTTTTGCGGCAGCATATTTTTCTCTGACTTACAACAGAATTTATTTTGCCGGGATCATTCCTGCAGGTGCTTTGATCATGATGGCAGTTGCAGGAGCATTCATTGATGCGGAACACAGGATCATACCCGATGCGCTGACATTTCCGGCGATGATCATTGGATTGATTTTTTATACGGTTGAATTTTTCCTCGGTGCAGTTTCGTTGAAATATCTGATTGCGACAATTATTTTCGGTTTGATCGTGTGGGGCTTTTTCCTCCTGATGTCGGTCATCGGCAAAAAGC
>JAZRBX010000272.1:0-3834 GCA_045635285.1 Victivallaceae bacterium | reverse complement strand
TGTCGCCGGTTCGAGTCCGGTCTCTCGCTCCAATTTATATGATTCACCCGATGATTTGATCATCGGGTGTTTTTTTTGTATGGATTTGTTCCATTTGACGAAAGATAATGATATTGTTTTTCAAAACAATTCTGTTACCCTTGATTGAAGACAGGTGCAGGGGTAAGGCACTGCCTTTTCTGTAATAAAAAATCCGTTTGCTTTGTAATTCAGTCAGTTTTCGCGGAGCCAGACTGCCATATTGCTTTCTCCGCGGTTCTGCCAGAGGAAATATGGAATGGCATAGAATGAGCTTTGTTTGTATTTCAGTTCGCCGGAATAATAGAGTGCATCATCGTCAGGGGCAAATTCATGTACTGCGCTGCCGCAAATGGCAATGGCACTGTCTGTAAAATTTTTCATCTCAACAAGTTTGAATTTTCTGTCAGTGCGTATTTTCATATTGGCAATGCCGTCGGGATTGTCGATTGATTCACAAGCGTAAACCAGCGGTCCACGCATCAGGGCAACGCGTCCGGCATTATTGGTGACTTTGAAGTTTGAACGCATAATTTCCACAGGCATTTCAAGATTGTATTCAATGCAGTCGTTGTACTGCCATGTGCGGTCGAAAGTGATATAATTTGCAACAACTTCGGGATTGATTTTTTCTTTATTCAGAGAAACGGAGAAATTTTTGCACCATTGCGGAATGCGTACAGCGATTTTGAAAGTTTCTGAACTTCTGACGGCGATTTTGATTTTTCCGTCATAGGGATAGTTGCTGAAAACTTCAATATCTCCGAATTTGCTGTGATAGATGTTGGCGGCGGGAATATTCAGGCGGATTTCATCATTGCTTTCGCTCCAGATGTATTCATTGATTTCGGGGATGAAGCGGCAGAAATTGGTTGGGCAGCAGGAGCACTTGAACCATTTTTGGCGTTTTTTGGCACCGGAGTTGTAAATTTTTGTATTGTCATCGACTTCCAGATAGTTGGTATAAAAATATTCATCACCGCTTAAACTTATACCGGCAAGAACCCCGTTGTAGATGGCTTTTTCCACGATTTCGGCGTATCTGCCGTCGCCGGTCAGGTTGAGCATGCGAGCGGCGAAACGCACCAGAGCGATAGCGGCGCAGCTTTCTGCATACATGAGCGAGCCGTTCTGCAGATCATAGTCGATGGTGAATGCTTCCCATTGAAAAGTTGAACCGACTCCGCCTGTGATATACATGCGGCGTTCGGTGATATTTTTGAAAATTTTTTCACAGGTACGGAAAAGTTCTTCATCTTTTGAAATGCCTGCGATATCTGTCATTGCCGCATACATATAATTTGCACGAACCGAATGACCGACGGCAGTTTCTTCTTCCCGGACCGGCTTATGTGCTTGAAAATATATCATTAAAGAGGGATTATTTCCCTCTTTTTCCGCAAAATAATTTGGCTGCTGCCCTCTTTCATCAATGAAATATTTTGCCAGTTTGAAATATTTTTCATTGCCGGTAACATGATAGAGACGGATGAGAGCAAGTTCTATTTCCTGATGTCCGGGATAGCCTCTTTTTTTGCCTTCTTCTCTGCCGAATACAGAATCGATATAATCAGCATAGCGGCACATAACATCCAGAAATTTGCGTTTGCCGAGCAGTTCGTAACCTGAAACTGCCGCCTCGATCAGATGTCCTGCACAGTAAAGTTCATGATTCCACATCAAATTGGTAAAACGGTTTTCCGGCTCAATATTTGTATAATAACTGTTCAAATATCCGTCAGGCTGTTGTGAGGCGGCGATGAGGTCAATGAGTTTGTCATATTCCGCTTCAAGCCTGCTGTCGGGGCAGAGAGAAAGGATATTTGAAATACCTTCAAGGACTTTGGCGGTATCTGAATCCCAGAAAATGTGCGGTTTGTTCGGCATCCCTTCATGGTAATTGAGTTTGAAAGCATCTATGCGGCCGGTTTCATAACATTTTGCCAATGCGGAAGGTATGGTTGAATCTTTTGCCTGTTGAATTGCGCGGGCAAAAACGGGATCATTCAATTTCAGAGAATTGATAACAGCTCTGCGGTAATTTTTAAATTCCATGATAAACTCCTTGCGGTGAAAAATTTTTTATGTAATTACTATAATATTACTTGATTTTTTATGCAAGGAGAGTAAAATATATAAAAAGAAGACAAAAGCCGATAAAAAGGATTTTTTTATGAGTGTATTTGATATTGAAGTTTTCAACGGCGGCAGATTTGTTTCCCGCGGCAGGGGACGGCATCAGACCAGAAAAATCGACAGCGACGAGTTGATATTCTGTGTTAAAGGAAGTTTGCAAATGTTTGAGGATGAAGAACTTTATGAATTGAAAGCAGGTGATTACCTCATTCTTGAACATGGGAGAATACATGGAGGGGTGAGAGATTACAGCGGAGGATTATCATTTTTCTGGATACACTTTCGTGATCGCGGAAATATTTTCAAAAGGATTGCCAAATACGGCAAGGTCATAGAGAAGGAGCAGATTTCTCTGTATCTGCAAAGTTTTCTTGCTGAACAGCAGCGTTTATCTGTAAACAATGAAGCATTGGAAATGCTTTTTAAATTGATATTGTACGAACTTGAACGCTCGCAGAATTGCAGTCCTGATACAGACAGGATACCGAAATGCGTAATTGCAGCAGAGGAACTTATAAAATTGCATTTTGCTGAACCTTTGACAGTGGATACAGCGGCAAAACTTCTGCGGTGCAGCGGAGAATATCTCGGACGGGCGTTTCATCTGCATTTCCATGAAACTTTTGCAGCCATGCTCAATCGTATCAGAGTTGAATATGCGGCGAAACTGCTTTTGGAAAGTTGTCTGTCGGTCAAGGAGATAATTTTTGAATCGGGCTTTGGCGATCCTGCTTATTTTCGCAGAATGTTTTACCGGCGTTATGCGATGACTCCGACGGAATACAGGAAATTTTACAGCGGCGGCCACCGCAATACGGAGTAAAAGTTTCTGAAATTGCATATTTTTTTAAATATTATATGCTTTTGTTATTGAAAAAAAATTCATAATGAATATATTTACAGAAAGTTCTGATAAAAATGAAAGTAGAGGAAAAAATGAAAATAGATCTGCATGTCCATTCAAAAGAAATTTCCACCTGCGGCACTTTGTCCATAGATGAAATCATCAAACTTTATACCGCTGCAGGATATGATGCGATAGTTCTCACCAATCATTACAATACTTATACCGCCAATGCTTTGAAAGAAGAACGGGGCATTGAGGATTTCGGAGAGGCTTATGTCAAATGTCTTGCGGATGCTGCATCCCGCGGCAAAGAACAGGGACTGCTTATTCTTCCAGGATGTGAGCTGAAATTCGACGGGACGACCAGCGATTATCTGGTTTTCGGCATGACAGAGGAGCATTATCGCAATTACCGTGAAATATGTGCAATGTCACCGAAACAATTTTCCGCATTTGCCGCAGAAGAAGGTTTGCTTTTTTATCAGGCACATCCATTCCGCAACGATATAAAAATCACTGACCCGAATTTACTCTTCGGTATTGAGGTGCAAAATACCCATCCGCGTCACGACAGCCGCAACGATATAGCTATGGCTTGGGCTGAAAAATTCAATCTGCACAAAATTGCAGGCTCCGATTGCCACCAGTTGGAAGATGTCGGAACATCTGCAATTATCACTGATTACAAAGTTGAAACTCCCGCCGACCTCATGCATATACTGAAAAATGACCTCTACGAGATAGTCTGATTTTTTCAGTACGCTCTGTTCCCAATACGGGTAGATATCTGTATCTTGTGTTTTTTTTCAGGGGCTTACGCCGCCCGGCGTTCC
>JAZRBX010000271.1:0-2451 GCA_045635285.1 Victivallaceae bacterium | reverse complement strand
ATACCCATTGAGAGGTGGGGGAGGGAGAGGTTGAATTTTTGTTGTGCGTAATTTCTGAGTTCTGCAAGTTTACGGAAAGCGGCACGGTTTTCCTCTTCGTTTCCGTTCAGGGGTGCCATCCCCATAATGCCGCAGACGCGGCAGAATTTTCCGCATTTGCCTGCCCGTTCAAAAAGTTCATCTGCAAGGGTCATATCGGCCCCGGTTTTTGAATCTTCGCCGCCGGGGTTGAATTCCAGGAAGCAGTTGACATGGTGTTCGAAATCACTTGCTGCGCGGTCGATTTTGTCCAGCAGAGAAACAGAATCTACTGAATGGATCACCTGTACCAGCGGTACGACTTTGCGGACTTTATTGGATTGC
The DNA here is from genome assembly GCA_045635285.1 of Victivallaceae bacterium. Classification (GTDB taxonomy): domain Bacteria; phylum Verrucomicrobiota; class Lentisphaeria; order Victivallales; family Victivallaceae; genus RGIG5270. Next base: position 2,088 of record JAZRBX010000271.1, on the reverse strand, counting down.
AGATGGCCGATGAAGTGCCATTTTATGTCAGGGGGGAGTGATTTTGCTTTCGGTTCAAGTTCCTGCAGGCGGCTTTCGGCAAAATCTCTGATGCCGCAGTCGTAGAGTGATTGAATATCAGCGGCAGGAAAAGTTTTGCTGACGGGGAGCAGAAAAGTTCTGTTGCCCGACAACTTTTGCACACGGGCGTTTATTTCCTGATAATTTTTAAAAATGATGTTCATATCAATTCTCTTTTTTGCCGACTTTGACGAAATGTTCGGGCAGTTTAGCGGTGATTTTGGTGTTGGATTCGAGGGATTCCGTGACCCAGACATTGCCGCCGATGATGGAGTGAGAACCGATGGTAATGTCGCCGAGAACTGTCGCACCGGCATAGATAATGACATCGTTTTCGATGGTCGGGTGGCGTTTCTGACCTTTGATAAGCATGCCGCATGCGTCTTTCGGGAAACTCAAAGCGCCGAGAGTAACGCCCTGATAAATGCGTACATTGTCGCCGAGGATCGCGGTTTCGCCGATCACGACGCCGGTGCCGTGGTCGATGAAAATTCCTTTGCCGAGAGTAGCTCCGGGGTGGATGTCGATACCGGTGATGCTGTGTGCGTATTCAGTCATCATACGGGGGAGCAGCGGGATTTTTTTCAGATACAGCAAATGTGCAAAACGCTGGATGGTAATGGTTTTGATACAGGGATAACTCAAAATGATTTCATCGTAACTCATAGCGGCAGGGTCGCCGGCAAAGGCGGCTTTGACATCATCTTTGAGGGTTTCTCTGACGGAGGGGATGCTGTTCAGAACGGCTTTGACCGCATCGGCGGCTTGTTCTGAAATGTTGCAGCTCTGGCATTCGTTGCCGCAGCGGTGTTTGAGGACACGGCAGATTTGGTCAAAGAGGGCGACTTCCATACTTTCGAGGTTATGCCGCAGGTTGCGGCGGAGTTCGCTGATTTGGAAAAGTTCTTCATCGTATCCGGGGAAAACCAGTTCGAGGAGGAGGTTGATTATTTCGAGAATTTCCGCACGGCGGGGGAGGTTTCCGCCTTCGAGGTAATTGACTCCGATATTGTCTTCGAAAGTATTTTCGAGTTGATTGAGCAATATCTGCTGTTCGGCGTCATTGAGGATCGCCTTGTTTTTCATGCAATTTATTTTGTTCATATAAATCCTTATTCGGCATTTTGAATTTGTTCACGCATTTTTTCGAGTTCTGTTTTGAAGCTGACCACGAGCGGAGAGATGTCGCAGCTGCCGCTTTTATTTCCGAGTGTATTTATTTCACGGAACATCTCCTGAACGAGAAAGTCCAGACTTCTGCCGCAGTCGGCGGCGGATGAACTCAAGAAGTTTTCAAATTGAATGAAATGGCTTTTGAGTCTGGTTATTTCTTCGGAGACGTCGCCTTTGTCGGCGTAGAAAATAATTTCTTTGGTCAATCTTTCATCATTTAGGTTGATATCCAGACCTGATTCTTTACATCGTTCGAGAAGTTTGGTGCGGATATTTTTATTGATTTCCTCGGTAAAGGGGATGATTTTGTCGAGGAGTGATTTGAGCATGCACAGACGGGAGCGCAAATCTTTTTCCAAAGCTTCACCCTCAATGCGGCGCATTTCTATAAATTGTTTCAATGCACTGTCGAGTGCCCGGAGGATTTTGCCGATGATTTCGGGATCGGCTGTATCGGTTTCCGCACTGTTTATGACGCCGGGGACGCAGAAAAATGAAGCAATATCGCATGGATTACCGTCAAGTTCAGGGAATTTCTTTTTGAGAGAGATCGCATTGGCAACGAGTTCTTCAAGAAAATCCTGATTGACGGAAAAGTTATTTTTTTCAGCATTGTTTGCAGGGGTGAAAGTTCCTTTGATATTGACCATACCTCTGCTGATTTTGCCTTTGAGGAAATTTCTGATTTCTGGTTCAACGGCATTGAATTCACGCGGCAATGCGACACGGATTTCGAGTTGTTTGCGGTTGACGGATGAAATTTCAAAGGCCCAGTCGGTAACGCTTGCGATTTCATTGGCTGTTCTGCCGAAACCTGTCATGCTGTAAATCATAATTCATCCTCCGTGGAATTTT